>NZ_JBFTLD010000002.1:0-92307 GCF_056396265.1 Allobosea sp. 05T422_2
GTCGAGGATCATGCACGCGCGCTTTGCCTGATCGCGGTAACCGGACGCCCCGGCGAGAGCTATAATGTCGGCGGCAATGCTGAGCGCACCAATCTCGATGTGGTGCGCGCGATCTGCGGCCTGGTCGACAGCCTCGCCCCCGACACCGCTATCGGCCCGCGCGACACCCTGATCCGGTTTGTCGCCGACCGGCCCGGCCATGACCGTCGCTATGCGATCGACGCTTCAAAGATCGCCCGCGAGCTCAGCTGGAGCCCGCAGGAGAGCTTTGAGAGCGGGCTGGAGAAGACCGTTCGCTGGTATCTCGCCAATCCGGATTGGTGGGGCCGCATCCGCAACGGGCTTTATCGCGGCGAGAGGCTCGGCCTCTCGTGAATGAAGCGCCGATCCTGCTTTTTGGCGCCGGCGGTCAGCTTGGCCGCGAGTTGACGGCGCTGGCGCATGAGCGTGGCGTTCCGCTCGTCGGGCTGGCGCGGGCTGACGGCGACATCACGGACCGTGCGGCTGTGGCAAGGGCCTTGAAGACCCATCGCCCCGGCCTCGTGGTCAATGCTGCGGCCTTTACGGCGGTGGACCGGGCCGAGAGCGAGACGGTCGCCGCCTTCTCCGCCAATGCGGAAGGGCCCGCCATTCTTGCCGAGGCGACGGCCGAAGCCCGCATTCCGCTCCTCCATGTTTCGACGGACTACGTCTTCGACGGCAGCAAACCCGGGCCTTATGTCGAGAGCGACCCCGTCGCGCCGCTCGGTGCCTATGGTGCGAGCAAGAGCGAAGGAGAGGTCTGCATCCGGGCCCTGCAGCCGCACCATGTCATCCTGCGCACCGCCTGGGTCTACGGCGTCCATGGCGCAAACTTCCTGAAGACCATGCTGCGGCTTGCCGCAGAACGCGATGTCCTGCGCGTTGTCGCCGACCAACGCGGTTCTCCAACCGCGACACGCGACCTTGCCGAGGCGATCCTCGCCGTCCGCGCTGCGCTGATGGCCGGCGCCGAGCCCTGGGGCACCTACCATGTTGCCGGGCAGGGCGAGACGACCTGGCATGGCTTCGCCAGCGCCATCATTGCCGAGCAGGCCCGTTTCACCGGGCGGAGCCCGATCGTGGACGCGATCACGACTGCGGAATTCCCGACACCGGCGCGCCGTCCTGCCAATTCGGTGCTTGATTCCGCCCGGTTCGCCGCGATCTTTGGCTATCGCGCAAAGCCGTGGCAGGAACGCATGCGGGAGGTCGTGGCCACGTTGATGGCGCAGAGGGTACCATGAAGGGCAGCTGGCTGAACTGGCGAAGCTGACGGGCAAATCGAGCTACGGGCGGTATCTGGCAAAACTGCTCTGATCGCGGGCCTTCCTGCTCATGAGGATATGGAAATCGTTATGACCTGGTCGGCACGGCAGTACACGAAATTCGAGGATGAGCGGACCCGCCCGGTTCGCGATCTGCTTGCCCAGGTCCCGACGGACGCCGTGGCAAGCGCGGTCGATATCGGTTGCGGTCCCGGCAACTCGACCGAGCTTCTGCTGGCGCGTTTCCCCGACGCCGCGATCAGCGGGATGGATAGCTCTTCCGACATGATCGCGGCCGCCCGCAGGCGCCTGCCGGCGATCCCGTTCGAGGTTGCCGATATCGCCTCATGGCAGCCGGCCGCCMCCTATGACGTGATCCTGTCGAACGCCGTGCTGCAATGGCTGCCCGATCACGAAGTCCTGATGCCATCACTCATGGCCAAGCTTGCGCCGGGCGGCACGCTCGCCGTGCAGATGCCGGATAATCTCGACGAACCGGCCCATGTGCTGATGCGTGAGGTTGCCGCTGACGGGACCTGGGCCGGCAAGCTCGCCCCAGCGCTGCAGACGCGCGCGGCGCGCCATGGCGCTGACTGGTATTATCGGGCGCTGCGCGGCGGCACGACAAGGCTCGATATCTGGCGCACGACCTATCATCATCCACTCGCGGGCGGGGCTTCGGCGGTGGTCGAGTGGTTCAAGGGCGCCGCCTTGCGTCCGCTGCTCGATCTGCTCGACGAGGCCGAGCGCGAAGCCTTCCTCGCACGCTATCAGGGTCTCATTGCGCAGGCTTACCCCGCGATGCCGGATGGCACCGTGCTGCTGCCCTTCCCGCGGCTGTTCATCGTCGCGACACGCTAAAGCATCGGCCCGAAAAGTGGATTGCGGTTTTCGGGCAAGCCGATGCACTCACAGATGGTTAGATCACGTTTTCTGCATTTGGATAAAAGTGTCCAAATGCAGAAAACGTGATCGATTCTAATGGTTTAGAGCATGCTCTATGCGAAAACCGTTGCCATATTTCGCAGAATGCTCTGAGGCGCGAACGGCCCCTTACGCGTAGCGCATCGCAACTGCGCTGTGCATCCGCCGCAGCGCGGCGATGTCCAGTCCGGGCACGGCACCGTCGACAACCCGCCAACGCCCCGCGACCATGACACGATCGGCCCGGTTCGCGCCGCACAGCACCAGCGCTKCGACGGGATCATGCGCGCCGKAGAAGCGCAGCTCGTCGAGCCGGTACAGTGCCAGATCCGCCTGCATGCCGGGCGCGATCCGCCCGATATCGGAGCGCCCGAGGCATCGTGCCGAGCCTTCCGTCGCCCAGCGGATCACGTCGCGCGCAGTCACGGCGCTGGCACTCTTGTAGTGCAACCGGTTGATCAGCAGGGCGTGGCGCAGCTCTTCCATCAGGTTCGAGCCGTCATTGGAGGCTGAGCCGTCGACGCCGAGGCCGAGCGGCGAGCCGGCGGCCTCGAGTTCGCGTGTCCGGCAGAAACCGGAGGCGAGCACGCCGTTCGAGGTCGGGCAATGGCAGATGCCGACGCCGGCCCGGCCCAGCCGCTCGCATTCCTCGCAGGAGAAATGGATGCCATGCGCCAGCCAGGTCTTCGGCCGCATCCAGCCGGCATCCTCCAGAAGGTCGAGCGGGCGCTTGCCGTAGACCTGGAGGCAATAGGCCTCCTCATCCTGCGTCTCGGCGAGATGGGTGTGCAGCGGAGCATCGAAGCGCGCGGCGAGTTCAGCCGATTTCGCCATCAGCGMAGGCGTCACCGAGAAGGGAGAGCAGGGCGCCAGCGCGATCTGGATCATGCTGCCTGGCTTTGGATCATGGAACAGCGAGAGCACGCGCTCACTGTCGGCCAGGATCGTCTCCTCGTCCTGCACCACAGCATCCGGCGGCAGCCCACCATCCTTCTGCGACAGATTCATCGAGCCGCGCGAGACAGTCATGCGGATGCCGAGCGCGCGCGCCTCGTCGACCGCGATATCGACCGCGCTCTCCAGCCCTTTGGGGAAGAGATAATGGTGATCTGCCGCTGTGGTACAGCCGGAGAGCAGCAATTCGGTGAGTGCGACCCGCACTGCGAGCCTGAGATCGTCGGGCGTCAGCCGGGCCCAGAGCGGGTAGAGCGCCTTCAACCAGGGAAAGAGCTCACGGTCGATCGCGGCCGGATGGGCGCGTGTCAGCGTCTGGTAGAAATGGTGATGCGTGTTGATCAGCCCGGGCAGCACGACATGATCGGAGGCATCGAATGTCTCGTCGACCGGCTGTGCCGGAGCGCTGCCGGCGGCCAGCAGTTCGACGATGGCGCCATGCTCGACCACCACGCCGCCGCCGGCGTCCGCGGCGACGATGCCGAGCGGGTTCCTGATCCAGAGGCGCATGGCCGCTCCTTGCGAACGAGGCGTGGACGTCGCTCTTCAGTAGTGGAAGGCGGCAGAGGCGAGGAATAGACCGAACGTCTTCCGGCACATCAAGGGGGCGGGCGCAGACGGCCTATGTCGGCTTTCGACAGGCGAAGGGCAGGAATGTGCTCGAGAGTCCTCCGTTGAGGGACATCAGAACAAGGATATTAGCCAGCTCAAGCTCCTTTCCGCTGCGTGGGCAGACGTCTGCCTGCGCCGTGCAGTTGGTCGCAAGGAAGGCATCGTGCCGGGCGAGGAATTCGTCGCTCAGTCCTGTCTTTCCCCGCTTGGCGATGGCCGCACCATAGGCCTCCTTGTACCGAACGCATTTCTGCGTGGTCCAATCGACGTCGCGTTGGGCCTGCGCCGCGGCCTTGGGAGCTGCGCCCATGATCGTGGCCGACAAGGCGATCGCGGTCGCAGCTCGTCTTGAAAGAGAAGGCTTCATCGCATTCATGATTCCGAGATTCCCTGCCCAGGTCGATGACCTTGGGGGGGCAATTGGGGCGTTCCTGCGGCGTCGGATTCATGATGCCTTGGTACAGTCAATGCCAGGCGGCCGGCGTCGGCACGTGCGGACGAGAAGTMGGCGGCGCGCCGCGCTTCTCCTTGACGCCGCTGTCTTGATCCGCCATCGCTCCGGCGCATTCTGAACGGAGACCGACGATGAGCCTGACCGATCTCGCCGCCACCATCGATGCCGCCTGGGAAAACCGGGCAGAGATCGGCGTCAGCACCAAAGGGGCGGTGCGCGATGCCGTCGAGCAGGCCATCGAGATGATCGATTCCGGCCAGGCCCGCGTTGCCGAAAAACTGGGCGGCGAATGGGTGACGCATCAGTGGCTCAAGAAGGCCGTGCTGCTCTCCTTCCGTCTCAACGACAACAAGATCATCGCAGGGGGCCCGGGCGAGGGGGTGTTCTGGGACAAGGTTCCCTCGAAATTCGAGGGCTGGGGCGAGAATCGCTTCCGCGCCGCCGGTTTCCGCGTCGTGCCGCCGGCCGCCGTGCGCCGCGGCGCCTTCATCGCGCCGAACGTCGTGCTGATGCCGTCATATGTGAATATCGGCGCCTATGTCGATTCAGGCACCATGGTCGACACCTGGGCGACCGTCGGCTCCTGCGCGCAGATCGGCAAGAACGTGCACCTGTCTGGCGGCGTCGGCATCGGCGGTGTGCTTGAGCCGCTTCAGGCCAACCCGACCATCATCGAGGACAACTGCTTCGTCGGTGCCCGCTCCGAGGTGGTCGAGGGCGTGATCGTGGGCGAGGGTTCGGTGATCTCGATGGGCGTCTTCATCTCGGCCTCGACCAAGATCATCGATCGCGCCACCGGTCAGGTCCATATCGGCAAGGTGCCGCCCTATTCGGTGGTGGTGTCCGGGTCGCTTCCCGGCAAGCCGCTGAATGATGGAACGCCGGGCCCCTCGCTCTACTGCGCCGTGATCGTCAAGACGGTCGATGCCCAGACCCGCGCCAAGACCGGAATCAAYGAGCTGCTGCGGGACTGATACGCGCTGAGACCCCGGCAGAGGCATAGCGCAGCCGGGGTCCTCGTCAGCGGTAACGAATGGATCCCGGGCCTCGCTCTGGCTGCCCGGGATGACGTCGCCTCAAGGGTGTGCTTCAGCCCACGGGCGAGGGTGCTTCGCCGGCCGTCGGGGTTGCTGTCGCGCCGGGCGTCGAAGGATGTTCGACCGCCMCAGGTGAAGCCGAGATCGCGTCGCGCAGGGCTTGTTCGCGGGTGTGGTCGAGCGATGTCTTCAGCACCACGCCACCCGTGCCCTTGATCGCTTCCAGCACCTTGTCGCCGGTCATCTTGCGGATCAGCAGGAAGAGCGCGGCGTTGCCCGGCTGCAGGCTGGTCGAGAGTTCCTTCATGAAACCGTCATTGACACCGTAATCGGTCAACGCACCACCGAGTGCGCCGGACGCCGCGCCGATTGCAGCGCCGAACACCGGCATCAGGAAGATCGCGCCGATCAGCAGGCCCCAGAAGCTGCCCGAGACCGCCCCGAGCGCGGTGGTGTTCATGAGCTGGTTCAGTTTGATCTTGCCGCCCTCATGCATGACCGCGATCGCCGCGTCGCCGAGCTCGATCAGGTATTCCTTCTGCAGGGAGATGACTTTCTGGCGCATCTCCTCGGCCTTGGCCTCGGTCGGGTATACGATGACGACGAGATCGGACATGGGGCTCTCCTTTGGCGGGCAAACTCAACCTGCCGCGCGGCTGTGACAGAGTTGCGGCAATGCGAGATTGCGCTCCGGTTTAGCCTGCCGGCAACCCCGCCGGTTTGATGCTCGTCAAACGCGGACGAGGATGCTTGTCCCGCCCTATTCGCCTGCGATTTCCTTCGCAGCCTCGATGGCGCGGCCGCGCAGCGGCATTTCCTTCATCCTGAACAGGAAGAACAGGGCCAGTGCAAAGCCCGCGAACGTCGCTGCGAAGACATATTGGAACAGCATGATCATGGTGGCGCGGTCCGCCGTTCCGCTCCGTAGGGTCTCGGCCGTAACACCCGAGCCTGCCCCGATGCCGCCGAGGACGATCGCTCCGAATACGGCGACGATCAGCGCCCCGCCGATCTGGCGAAAGAAGTTCGCCGTCGCCGTCGTCGTGCCGAGCTGGTGCGGCTGGACGGCATTCTGGATCGAGACGGTGGCGACCGGCAGCAAGGTGCCGAAGCCGAGGCTGATTACCGCCAGCACGATACCGAAGGGGATGAGCGACATCCGGCCGGCGAAGGCGATCAGCAATGCGGTACCGATCAGGGCGATGCAAAGTCCTGCAACCGGTACGCGCTTGTAGTGCTTGAGGAGGGTCATTGCCCGTCCCGATGCGGTCGCGCCGATGACGGTGCCGCAGGTCAGCGGGATCAATCCCATGCCGGAATTGGCGGCCGAGAGCCCGGCGACCGTCTCGAAATAGAGCGGCAGATAGATGGTGAGCCCGATGAAGGTGCCCATGCCGAAGCCGGCGGCGATCGTGCCCATCCGCACCACCGGATTGGCCAGGATCGCGAGCGGGATCAGCGGCTCCTCTGCGGTCTTGAGACGCATGGCGAATGCGATCCAGAGCAGTGCCGACAGGCCGACCAGCCCGAGGATCGGCGCCGAGGCCCATGGATAATGCACGCCACCCCAGGAGAGCGCGAGCAGCAGCGTCACCGTTGCGCTCGTCATCAGCCCGGCGCCGAGGAAATCGAGTTTGTGCGGTCGCTCATGCCGCGGCAGGCGCTTCAGCGCCTTGTCGGTCATCAGGTAGGCGAAGAGCCCGAGCGGCAGGTTGATCCAGAAGATCACCGACCAATGCAGCGCCTCGGAGATCACCCCGCCGAGCACCGGTCCGAGCAGCGAGGAGGAGAAGAAGACGCTGGCGATATAGACCTGATATTTGCCGCGCTCCTTCGGCGGCACCATGTCGCCGATGATGGTCTGCGCCATCGAGATCAGCCCGCCGCCACCGAGCCCCTGGACGAAGCGCGCCACCACCAACAGCCAGAGGGACGATGCCAGTGCGCAGGCAACCGAGCCGACGATGAAGATCACGATGCCGGCGAGCAGCGTTACCCGCCGCCCATGGATGTCGGCGACCTTGCCGTAGAGCGGCGTCACCGCGGTCGAAGCCAGCAGATAGGAGGTCACGACCCAGGGCAGATGCGTAACGTCGCCGAGCTCGCGCCCGATCGTCGGCATGGCGGTGGCGACAATAGTCTGGTCCAGCGCGGCCAGGAACATGGCGAGCATGATGCCAATGATGATGGAGCGGATATCCGCTTCCGACAGAGCCGGCTTCTGCTCATCGGTCTCGACACGCTTGTCCATCGATCTGCAACGCCTGCCCTGTGTTTGGGGAATGGCGAACTGTAGGATTCCATTGGTCCATGCGCCAGCGGCGCGCGCGCAAGGCAGGGCTGTGAACCAGGGCGGTCACGGATTTGTGTCGTGCCGATTGCGCATAGAGAATAGGCAATGAGGTGGGCATGACCTGCGGCTGGCCTGGGACGTTGACCGCAACGGCGCTGTTCACACGGTGATGAAGGTCAAGCCGGGAGGCGACGCTGAGCGGTCGCGCAGCAGAAGCGGATTGCCCCTGCCAATCGGCCGCAAGCTCCGGCCGCCTGGCGTGCATGACGGTCATTCCAGCCAGGCCCGGCCGGTGACGGTGACAAGCGCGTGACGCCCGCCTATCGTAATATCCATGCTGCCATAGCGCCAAACATTCCGTCAGGTGGAGCTGGACGAGCCGCTCGCGAGGGCGATGCGCGCTGGCCGGGTTCGCCGCCAATCACGGTCGCCAGCTTCAGGGGCTGCGGCCGCCTCGCTGCCGTTCCCCGGACATCGCCTGTTCAGGGACGAGCATTACTCCCCCCAAAGCCCAGCCGCCGGAGACCGCACCATGTCGCATGCCCTGCAATTCTACATCGATGGCCAATGGGTCCAGCCGATGGGCAACAAGACCCTCGAGGTCATCGACCCCTCGACCGAGGAGGCCTTTGCCACCATCGCGCTCGGCACCGAGGCCGACGTCGACAAGGCGGTCGCTGCTGCACGCGCCGCCTTCCCGGCCTTTGCCGCGACGTCGAAGGCGGAACGCCTCGCCCTGATGCGCCGCCTGCTCGAGGCCTACAAGGCGCGCTATGCCGATATCGCGGACGCGCTGTCGCAGGAGATGGGTGCGCCGAAGGATCTGGCGCATCGTGCACAGGCCGGAATGGGCACCGCGCATCTCGCCAAGATGATCGAGACGCTCGAGAGCTTCGAGTTCGAGGAGCTGCGCGGCACGACGCTGATCGCCAAGGAGCCGATCGGCGTCGTCGGCATGATCACGCCCTGGAACTGGCCGCTGAACCAGATCATGTGCAAGGTCGCGCCGGCTCTCGCGGCGGGCTGCACCATGGTGCTGAAGCCAAGCGAGATCGCCCCGATGAACGCGATCATCTTCGCGGAGGTCATGCACGAGGCGGGCGTGCCGAAGGGCGTGTTCAATCTCGTCAATGGCGATGGCCCGACGGTCGGCGAGGCGATTTCGCGCCATCCGCAGGTCGATATGGTCTCGTTCACCGGCTCGACCCGCGCCGGCATTCTGGTCGCCAAGGCGGCAGCCGACACCGTCAAGCGCGTGCATCAGGAACTCGGCGGCAAGTCGGCGAACATCATCCTCGACGATGCCGATCTGAGCTATGCGGTGAAGCTCGGCGTCGAGAGCGTGATGCGCAACAGCGGCCAGTCTTGCAACGCGCCGACCCGGATGTTCGTGCCGGCGGAGCTGCATGACAAGGCGGTCGCAATCGCCAAGGCAACGGCCGAGCCGCTCAAGGTCGGCGCTGCTTCGGCGGAAGGCACCTGGCTCGGGCCGGTCGTCAGCGAGACGCAGTACAACAAGATCCAGGCACTGATCGAGGCCGGCATCAAGGATGGCGCCGATCTCGTCACCGGCGGTCCGGGTCGCCCCGAGGGGCTCAATCGCGGCTATTTCGTCCGCCCGACCGTGTTCGCCAATGTCACGGACGACATGACGATCGCGCGCGAAGAGATCTTTGGGCCGGTGCTCTCGATTCTGCCCTATCGGACGGAAGAGGAGGTCGTCACCCGCGCCAATGACACGCCTTACGGGCTTGCGTCCTATGTCCAGTCCGGTTCGCTGGAACGTGCCCGCAAGGTCGCGGCGCAGATGCGCAGCGGCAATGTCTACATCAACTACCCGGCCTGGGATGCTGGCGCCCCCTTCGGTGGCTACAAGCAATCGGGCAATGGCCGTGAATATGCCGATTTCGGCCTCGAGGAATTCCTCGAGATCAAGGGCACGGTCGGCTACGCCACGGCCTGATCCGGGCGGCTTGCCGCATCCCTTCCGGTTGAGGGGATGCGGTGAAGCCAAGATGGTGGATGCGGATCGAGATCGTGTCTCGATCCCGGCAGTCGGACGACGCGGGTCTCGGCTTGCATCTGGTCGTACAGGGGCGGCTTCGGCGTCCAAGCCTCTGTGAGAGTTGCCCCGGCKAGCCCCTGTTTGCCAAAAGGGGCGTGTGCATCACTGCGCACGCCCTTTCTCGTCTCTGCGCGGCATGGAAGGCGCATTCCGCTCCCGCTGTTGAGGCCGTGCACCAATGATCCTGAGATGGCGCGCAATCGACGCGCCTCCGCAAGCAGCCGGGCAGTGAAGCGCTCGTTGGCATATGCTCTGCGGTCTTGACCCAGGGCCAACCAGTCGGGAGCGGCGTGCTGCGCTTTGGGAGAGGTTCTCGAAGATCTGCTTAGGGTGGGCTGGTTAGTAAAGGTGCCGCCGCTGAGCGCTTTCCAGGAAGTCGGTCAGACCCCGCCACTCCCGAGCATGGCGATCATGGCGACGCTTCAGTGGTAAATTTATGCGCCGTATGCAGGTTTATCTGCGCTATAAGATCACCGAGAGTGCGAAATAACATCACAATTCGCGGTTGATATATTTTCGTCGGAGAACGTGCCGTAATTGTGCGTGTCGATTATTTATCAGGATTCGAAATATTCCGGGCGCCGGACGCTTTCGACTCGATGCGGCCATGTGATGTGAATGGCTGTTCAAATTCCCGAATGAAATAGGTTACTAATTTCTTGACAATTTTATGAATTCCCTTGCGGAATGCATTTGCTATTGGGCGTTGAAGACCCAGGGGGGCGCATGCGGCCGCTACGAAGTTATCCTCGTGCCATCACGGGGCTGGCGGCCTTGTCGACGGTGAGTTGGTTTGCGCTTGGCGTGACGCCGTCACTGGCTCAAACAGCATGGCAAGGCGCTTCTCCCGACTGGCATACAGCGTCGAACTGGTCGCTGGGGGCCGTTCCAACTGGCGCTACGACAGTGACCATCGGCTCTGGCTCGCTGATTGCGCCGTCCATTACTGCTGCCGGGGCGTCCGCAAACCTGCTGCACATTGGCGCGATCGGCATGACATCATCGCTGACGGTGTCGCCCGGCGGCTCGCTCACCGCGGCCGCAACGACCGTCGCAAACCTCGCCGGAGAGGTGGGATCGGCCAACCTGATCGGCGGGGCCTGGTCCGGCGACTACCTCTATGCCGGCTACAGGGGCCAGGGCAGCTTCGCCGCTTCGGGCGGTGCGGCGGCAAATTTTGCGGCTTTCGTGACGACCGGCTCCTTCGCCGGCTCTGCCGGAACGATCACGCTCTCGGGAGCAGGGACCACCTGGTATAATGGCAACGGYCATATCGTCGGCGAATCCGGGCAAGGCACCTATCAGGTTCTCGCCGGCGCCAAGGCCGATGACCGTGCGATCACCGCCGGCTACAACGCGACGGGTGTGGGCGCGGTCACCGTCAGCGGCGYTACCTGGAATATCCGCGGCACGTTGATGGGTGGCTACGCGGGACGCGGCGATATCGTTATCTCCAATGGCAGTTCGGCTGCGGTAACGGTCAATACGAATTTCGGCGAGTTTGCGTCCGGCCGGGGTTCGCTCACCATCGATGGCGCCGGCACAAAGCTGAAGGTCGGGGGCTATTCGGTCTTTGGCATGAGCGGCCAGGGCAGTGGCCTCGTCTCGAACGGAGCTGTTGTCCAGACGAACCAGGGCATCCTCGCCTGGCAAGCTGGCTCTCGCGGCGATTTGAGAGTGACGGGCGCGAATTCCCAGTGGCTCGGCACCACCTACCTGATGGTCGGGAATCTCGGCGTCGCCGAAGCAACGATCGACAATGGCGGCACCGTGCGTATCGATGACGGCCGCGGCATGCTTGTCATCGCCAACAGTGCCGGCTCGACCGGGACCGTCAATATCGGTGCAGCGGCAGGAGCAGTCGCCCGCGCTCCCGGCTTCATCGAGGTGGCGGAAATCCGCCTCGGACGCGGCTCCGGGCGGCTCGTGTTCAACCATACCGCTTCGAATTATACGGTTGGCGCAACGATTACCGGCACTGGAGCGATCCTGCATGAAAGCGGGACCACGACCCTGAGCGGCATAAACACCTTCCGTGGGACGACGACGGTGAACGGCGGTTCGTTGATCGTGAACGGATCGCTAGCGGCCTCTTCGGGGCTGACCGTTGCGGCGGGTGCGCGGCTCGGCGGGTCCGGTCAGTTGCCCTCGACGGTGGTGAACGGCACGCTGGCGCCGGGCAATTCGCCGGGAACGCTGACGGTCAACGGCACCCTGACAATGGGCGCGGGCTCGGTCTATGAGGCCGAGATCCAGGGCGCGGTCGCAGACCGGGTCAATGTCACGGGCACCGCGAGCCTCGCAGGGACGCTCAGGTTGGTGGCACTTGGCGGCCCCTATTCCTTCACGACGCGCTATACGCTGCTCTCGGCGCAAGGCGGGCTCGGCGGGACGCGCTTCGGCACGCTCGATTCGACCGGCCCCTTCGGAGCCGGCATCGCCACCAGCCTGGCCTATACCGCAAACGACGTGATGCTGACCCTTGCGCCAAAGCCGCTGGCCGGCTTCGTCGCATCGCTCTTGAACGCCTTTTCGGTTGCCGCAGGCCTCGATCGGGCGGTGGCGGGCGGAGCCGATCCGTCGGCGCTGTTCGGCATCTACAACCTGCCGGCCGCAGCAATCCCCGGGGCGGTGAACCAGCTTTCGGGCGAGGCGCATACCGCAGCGCCGGCAATGGCGGTCTCGGCCGCCGACCAGTTCCTGCGTGCGATGCTCGATCCCTTCKCGGCGGGCCGCGGCAGCGCGGGGGCTGCTCCCGGCGAAGCCTCCTTCTCCGGCCTCGTCCGCAAGGGCGCCGACGCACCGACCGCGCCGGCTTTCCTCGATCCGCCGCCATACACCGTCTGGGGCGCAGCCTTCGGCTCGGTCGGCCGCACCGACGGATCGACCAGGGTCGGCTCGGCCAAGAGCGATCTCGACGATGCCCATCTCGCCGTCGGCGCCGATTTTCGGATCATGCCCGGCACGGTTGCGGGCTTTGCGGTCTCCGGCGGCAGCGCCCGGTCCTCGCTCGCCGGCGGTCTCGGCAAGGCCGAGGCCGATGTCTTCCAGGCCGGCCTCTACGGCACGACCCGGCTCGGGCCGGTCAATCTTGCCGCTGCCTTCGGCTATGGCCGGCTCGAGAACGAGATCAAGCGCAGTATCCCGGTGCTCGGCAGCGCATTGTCCTCGTCCTATGCCACCACCGCCTGGAGCGGCCGGCTGCAGGCGAGCGCCGCGGTGCTGTCATGGAACGGCCTGACGCTCTCGCCGCTGGCGGCGCTGCAGGCGATCCAGGCCCGCAGCCCGGGCCTGATCGAGGCGAACTGGGCCGGGGCCAATGCCGGCGCGCTGGCGCTCGCCCGGCGCAACGACATCACCTCGCGCAGCGAGCTTGGCCTGCAGCTCGATTATGCCAATAGCCTGAACGGGTTGCCAGTCGCCGGCTATCTCCGGGCGAGCTGGGCGCATTACTACCAGCGTGACGCCGGTCTCTCCGCCTCGATTGCCGGCCTGACCGGCTCAGGCTTCGCGGTCGAGGGGGCCAGGCCCGCCCGCAACAGCGCGCTGCTCGCCGCCGGGCTCGACCTCAGGCTCAGCCCCTCCGTCACGCTCGGCGCCCGGCTCGACGGCGAACTCTCCGGCTCCACCAACCGCCTCGGCGGCCAGGCCCAGGTCAGGGTCAGCTTCTAGATCATCGGACCGGATATCGTATCCAGTCCGATGATCTAACCCTTTGTCTTTGCATCGGCTTCCCCGAAAAATCCCAATCCACTTTTCGGGCCGATGCTAAGGCGCGGGCATTCCGGCCGCGTGCATGAGCTCGGTCGAATGACAGCCATCGGAGTTGCAGCCGAAGGCTGCCCGCGCTTAAACGCAGCATGCGCCAGGCCCTGCTGATCGTGGACGTGCAAGCCAGCTTTTCGCCGCCGGAATGGCTGATCCAGGGTATTGCGGCTGTCGTAGCCGGTATGCCCTCAGTCGCGACGGTCGAGAGGCATGACGAGGCGGTGACGCCTTTCGAGCGTCAGTTGGGCTGGAAACCCGGCCTGTCGGACGAGAGCCTGGTTCCCGCCGATCGCGTCTTCGTCAAGCACGGCTATCTGCCGCCGGCCGCGATGATCGACCATCTCCAAKGCATGCAGCTGGAGCGTGTGCTGGTCTGCGGCCTGCAGGCCGACACCTGCGTCCTCGCCGCCGGCTTTGCCCTCTTTGATGCCGGGCTCAGTCCGGCGCTCCTGAGTTGGTTGACCGTCGGCTCCTCCTTGGATCGTTCCGGCGAATTGGGTGTCCGGCTCTGGCGCCACCATTTCGGTGCGGTGATCCTGAGCCCTGATGAGCTTCTGGCGGGTTAGCGCGGCCTTGGCTCCGATCCGGCTCGATGTAGCATGACGAAGCATTAATGCCCGCGTCATCGAACAGATCGGCCCGCCTCCCTATGCGGAGTGTGCTCGGTGTTTCGCTTTCAGGACGCGTCGCGTGAGTGATCTGACGCGATACCGATCGCCTGGCCTCGAGTGCAGGTCGAAGCAGTGAATGCTCCCTGCGCGCGTCGTTACTCGTACCGGGAATACCCGGGCGAGGCCTCGGCCCGCGGGAGGAGGCGCCGTGATGGGGAGATAGCGGCGCCTCCTCTTCGATCGCGCATGGAGCGGTCGGCATCTCGAGGCCGGCGAGCCTGGCGGCATGACGTGTGTCGCGCTGGGCTCAGCGTCGTCCCGACTGGGGGCGCTGGGCGGCCATCACCCAAGAAAAAAGGGCCACGCCAAAGGCGCAGCCCGAAGTCTAGGGAGGAAACGCCCAAGGAGGGCGCCACAGCATCTCTGCTGCGGTGCACAGGAGATAGGGCGGCACTCTCGCGACTGCAAGAGGAAAAGGGCAGTATCGCTGCCCTTTTTTCAGGCGGCCTGCTCAGCCTTGCTGCACGGCCGCGGGATCCATCCACATCACCTCCCAGACATGGCCGTCGAGATCCTGGAAGCCGTGGCCATACATGAAGCCGTGGTCCTGCGGTTTCGCATAGGTCTTGCCGCCGGCGGCGACCGCRGCATTGACCATCGTGTCGACATCGGCGCGGCTTTCGCGCGACAGGCAGGTCAGGACCTCGGTGACCTTGGTCGCGTCGGCAATCGGCTGCGGTGCAAAGCCTGCGAATTTCTCGTGCGTCAGCAGCATTGCGAAGATGGTGTCACTGATCACCATGCAGGCGGCGGTGTCATCGGTGAATTGCGGGTTGAAGTTGAAACCGAGCGCCTTGAAGAAGGCCATGGACTTCTGCAGGTCCTTCACCGGCAGGTTGACGAAGATCATCTGGGGCATGGTCGTTCCTTGCTTGTTTTTGGTGGTGTGGGTTGGGAAACGGCCGCCGCCATAGGCGGTAGCAGTCAGGGCTGGGACAGTGCCCTGAGATCGTGCCGGAAACGGTCAGGATCCGTCCCGGGCAAGAGCGCGTCGACCTCGCGGTGGATGCGCTCCCAGGTCGGGACGGCGAGGAGGAGCAATGCATGCCCGGCTGGCTGCAATGTCAGCAGCCGGCTGCGCCGATCATCCGGATCGCTGTCGACCGAAACGAGACCGCGCCGCTCGAGCGGCTTGAGCGCCGCCGTCAGGGTGGTGCGGTCCATGGCAAGGAGGTTTGCCACCGGGCCGAGGCTCGGTGGTTGCGGGCGATTGAGCGACATCAGCAGCGAGAATTGCTGGTTCGTCAGCTCAAACGGTCGCAAAGCCTCGTCAAAGCGCCGCGCAAGTGCCCTGGCTGCCCGCTGCACATGCAGGCACAGGCAATGGTCCCGCACATGCAATGTGGTCTCGAAGGGCAGTCGGTTCTCGGCGGAAAGGGGGATGGGCTTTGACATGAAGTTTTTATGTTGATATCAACTTATCTTGTCAAGAGGGGCGTTTCTGAAGGAGGAAGGCCATGCAGCAACACCCGGTTGTTTCACGCGAGGACTGGCTTGCCGCGCGCAAGGTTCTGCTCGCCCRCGAGAAGGAAGAGACGCGTCTGCGCGACGCGGTGAATGCCGAGCGAAGCGCCTTGCCCTGGGTCCKGGTCGAGAAGAACTATGTCTTCGACACCCTGACAGGGAGGCGGCGGCTGGCGGAGCTGTTCGACGGGCGCAGCCAGCTGATGATCTATCATTTCATGTTCGGGCCGGAATGGGAGGCAGGTTGCCCCGGTTGTTCCTTCCTGGCTGATCATCTCGACGGCACGCTGGCGCATCTGAACAATCACGACGTGACATTGGTCGCAGTTTCGCGCGCGCCGCTGCAGAAGATCGAGGCCTATAAGCGTCGCATGGGCTGGCGCTTCCCCTGGGTCTCGTCCCATGGCAGCGACTTCAATTTCGACTACCACGTCTCGTTCACGCCCGAGCAGCTCAAGGGGGAGAGCGTCCGCTACAATTTCACCGATACGCCGGTGGGCAATGCGCATGACGAACTGCCCGGACTGAGCTCATTCATCCGCAACGAAGCCGGCGAGGTGTTTCATACCTATTCGAGCTATGCGCGGGGCCCGGAGGAGCTGATCGGCACACTGATGATCCTCGACCGCGCCCCCAAGGGCCGCAATGAGGACTCGACCATGAGTTTCGTCAAGCGCCACGACGAGTACGAGACGGTGCCGATGGCCGCAGCCTGCTGCGCGTGATTGAAGGCCTGGTGCGCCCGGAACCCGGGCGTCACCCGGCCGATGAGAAGCGCAGGACCGGGGTCCATGCCAGCCTTGAACCATCCAGGTTCGGGCACGGCCCCCGGGGCTCTCTTCACCGCCCCGTCCGGCGGCGAGGCCAGAATGGCTCACCCCCGCGCCACGCTCGCGCGCTTCACGATGCCGGCCAGTTCCGGCGATGGATCGAGCGTGCCGAAGACATAACCCCAGTCGGCATCGAGCCTGGAGCGGCAGAAGGTCTCGAACACCGCCTCGTCCGCGTGCTTCTTCAGCTCCGAGGCCTGCAGCGCATAGGCCATCAGGTTGGCGAGCCGGCGGCCATGGCCGTCGTCATTGCGCGGTTTGGCCACCTCGTCGTCGAGCCTGTCGAGCCAGCGGTCGAGCGCACGGTTGACGCCCCGAGCGGAGCCGAGCTCGGCCATGAAGGCCTCCTTCGTATGTGGATCGCGGTTGAACGAGCGCAGGACGTCCATGCACATCATGTTCGAGGTGCCTTCCCAGATCGCGTTCAGCGGCGCCTCGCGATAGAGCCGTGCCATCGGGTTCTCCTCGATGAAGCCGTTGCCGCCATGGCATTCCAGCGCCTCGACGACGAAGGCGGCCGCGCGCTTGCAGTTCCAGAATTTCGCCAGCGGTGTCGAAACCCGTGCGACATGCCGCTCCTGCTCGCTGCTCTCCATCGCGTCCGTTGCGGCGGCGACGCGGAAGGCCATCAGGGTCGAGGCTTCGGAGTCGATTGCGAGATCGGCAAGAATATTGGTCATCATCGGCTGTTCGGCCAGCGAGGAGCCAAAGCCCCTGCGCGATTGTGTGTGGTTGAGCGCCAGGGTCAGCGCCTGCCGCATCAGCCCCGCCGAGCCGATGGCGAAATCCAGCCGGGTCAGATGGGCGTGGCCGAGGATCTCGCGGATGCCGTGCCCCTCTTCGCCGACCAGCCAGCCCAGGCACTCGCGGAATTCGACCTCCGACGAGGCGTTCGAGCGGTTCCCCGCCTTGTCCTTCAGCCGCTGGATCTGCAGCCGGTTGCGGCTGCCATCCGGCAGGAAGCCGGGGGCGAAGAAGCAGGAGACGCCGCTCTCGCTGCGCGCGAGTGTGAAGAACCCGTCCGATTGCGGGACCGAGAAGAACCATTTGTGTCCGGTGATCAGATAGACGCGCCCCTCCGGCGTATCCTCCAGATAGCGCGCGGTCGTCTKGGTCTGCCGGAGGTCCGATCCGCCCTGCTTCTCGGTCATCGCATAGCCGATGCTCGCCCCTGTCTTCTGTGAGACCGGGAGTGGGCGCTTGTCATACTGGCCAGAGGTGATCTTCTCGCGCCAGAGCGAGAACTCAGGCTGGGCCAGGCCCGGCCAGGCGGCATAGGTCATGCCGGTCGGGCAGCCGACCCCATGTTCGATCTGGTTCCAGACATAGGAGAGGACGCCACGCGCGACATGGCCGTTCGGCTCCGTCGTCGTCCAGGCCAGCGAGGGCACCTCGTGCCGGAAGGCGAGCGCCATCAATTCGTGCCAGGCTGGATGAAATTCGACCCAGTCGATGCGGTTGCCGAAGCGATCATGCGTCCTGAGTTCCGGCGTAAACCTGTTGGCGAGACGCGCCAGATCCTGCACCGTCTCATCGCCGGCATGGGCGCCGAGCGCCATCGCTCTGCCTGCAACCCAGGGAGCCTGGCGCGTGACGACGCCCTGCAGCACCGCGTCGTCGGAGAAGGCGTTCCAGCCCGTGGCTGGGCGCGCCTGGTTCAGCACCTGATCGGTCGAGGCAAGGGCGTGCACGGTCATGTTGGTCCTCTGGTCAGGTCCGGCGCGCCGGCTATCCCGTCCCGGGACGGGGAATGAAGGGGATCAGAGGCTGACGGGTTGCGCTATTCAGCCGCTTCGCGCGGGGCCCCGCCCGGCATTTCCGGCACCTCGCAACCGGCGACACAACAGCGCCCAGGCTGCTTCGAGACCCTGCCGCCATCGGCGAGGACGCCCCGTCCGAGCAGGCTCTCGACCAGTTCGACCTTCTCCGCCACCGGGTAGTTGCGCCAGATCTCGCGCTTCATCGCTTCCGGCGAGCCGCCGCCATGCAGCGAGATCACCGAATACCAGCCGGCCTCCTTCGAGACGGTGAGATCCTCGATGAAGCGCGCGACCTCGGCGCGCTGCGCGTGCGGGATATCGGGGCGGCCCGCGAGCACGGCAGACAACGAGGCAGCGGTCTCGGGATTATGGTCCTCATCCGGGCCTGGCAGCGCCACGATCAACCCGCCCGATACGTAATGGKCGATGCGGTGCATGTCGTAGATCTGCGTGGCCAACAGCAGCTTGCCGATATTGGAGAAGACGCTGTCAGGCATCACCGAGCCTGCTGGATCTTTCTGGCAGTAGACGGAGGCCGCGACACCGCAGGCGAAAAATCCTTCGGTGATCTTGATCAACTCGACCATCTGTTCGCGGACATGGCCGTGGCGCTCGGTATCGAGCCCGTTGGCCTCGATCATCAGTGCGCCGGCGCCGATCAGGAGATCGCCGAACCCGGCTCTGGCGCCGATGCAGGAATGGCGGTGATGCGTCGCGTAGCTCGTGGTCAGGAAGCCGCCTTCCTCGGTCTCGCCGGCAAGGAAGACGCGGTCCCATGGCACGAAGACATCGTCGAACATCACGACGCCGGTCGACTGGCCGTATTGCGACGAGAATTTCGCGGCTCGATCTCCGGGGCGTCCGGCAGGTCGCGCTACGATGGTGACGCCCGCGGCATCGCAGGGCACGGCGCAGCAGACCGCGAAATCCTCGTCGCCCGGCACGTGGGTTCGGCAGGGCATCACCAGGAATTCGTGCATATAGGGCGCGCCGGTGACGATGGCCTTGGTGCCGCGAATGACGATGCCGTCCTTCCGCCGCTCCTTGATGTGAACATAGGAATCCGGGTTCGCCTGTGCGCCCGGTCGCTTCGAACGGTCACCCTTGGCGTCGGTCATGGCGACGCCGAGCGTCAGGTCCTTGTCCTGAACCTCGTGCAGATAGGCGCGGAAGCGTTGCGCATAATCGGTGCCGTGACGGGCGTCGGTGAGCGCTGTCGCCTGCCAGAGCGCATTCAGCGCATCATGGCTGAGATAGCGCTGGGCGCAGCCCGAGATATTGCAGACCAGCCGAACCGCCTCGAGCTTGGCGAGCAGGTCGCCGGAGCTTTCGTTGATGTGCAGCATGCGGTTGACGGTCTTGCCGGAGCTTGTCTGCCGCGCCGTCATCACCGGGAGATGGGCCTCCTGATGGGCGAGGTCGTAGGTGATCCCGACCGCGTTGATGCCCGGAGCGAGCAAGGGCTCGTCAGCCACGCTCTCGACACGCTGGCCGTTGACGAAAACCCGCGGATGATAGGCGCGCAGCGACTCGCGGTAGCCCGCAGCATCCATCAGCATGGGCGTGTCCTCTTGATATTTGAGTGTTGCCCGTAAAATTGAACGCCGTTAGAATTTTCGTCAACTCAAATCTGGAGCGATGCTGAGGTGGCAGTGGCCGAGACGATGCGAGGTCGCCGCAAGCGGGCGGTCACGGAACTCAGGCGCGGGCTGATCCTCGACGCCGCACGCACGATCTTCGAGCGCGATGGGTTGGATGGCGCCTCGCTGCGCGGCATCGCGGCTGAGGCCGGCTACACGCCGGCGGCGCTCTACTTCCATTTCGATTCCAAGGAGGCGCTCTATGCCGAGGTCCTTGGCCAGTCGCTGTCGGCACTGCGCGACCATGTCGACAAGGCGGTCGAAGGGGCTGCTACGCCGGAAGCCCGCTTCCGCCTGGCAGCGCTCGCCTTCTTCGATTTCTATGCGGCTCATCCCAGGGATCTCGATCTCGGCTTCTACCTGTTCCGTGGCGGCATGCGCCCCCATGGGCTCGGCCGCGAGCGGGACAAGGCCCTGAACGAGGCCCTGGAGGCGGGGCTCTCGCCAATCAGGCACGCGGTCGAACAGATGGGCCGCGATCAGGAGACGGCACGGCTGGCCATGGCCGATGCCTTCGCCCATGCTTCGGGCGTGCTGTTGCTCGCCCATACGCAGCGGCTGAGGATGTTCGGGGCGCAGGCGCGCGCCCTGATGGAACGCTATGTCGATGTCCAGATCGGACAATTGCTGATGAAGGGAGAGCGTCCATGACACTGCTGAAGGTCGAGCGCGCCCGCCTCGTCATCATCGATTTTCAGGCGCGCCTGATGCCCGTGATCCATGACGGGCCGCGCATGGTCGCGAATGCACGACGGCTCGTCGAGGCGGCGGCCCTGCTCGATGTTCCCGTGGTGATGACCGAGCAGAACCCGGCCGGGCTCGGCAGCACGGTGCCGGAACTGTCGGGCGCCGGTCCGGTGGTGACCAAGATGAGCTTCGATGCCTGTGCCGAACCGGCCTTTCTCGGCGCGCTGGAAGAGGACGAAGAGCTGATTGTCTGCGGTTGCGAGGCGCATGTTTGTGTCGGCCAGACGGTTCTTGGGCTGCTGACGCAATGGCGCCGCGTCCTCGTGGTGCAGGACGCGATCGGCTCACGCGCTGCGGAGAACAAGGAGGCTGCGATCCGGCGCATGTCCGCTCATGGCGCCGAGATGGTCACGACCGAGATGGTCCTGTTCGAATGGCTGCGGACGGCGGAACACCCGCAATTCCGCGCCGTGTCCAAGCTGATCAAATGAGGATGCGAATGACCAAGCCTGCCATCTGGTATTTCGACCTCATCTCACCCTTTGCCTATCTGGCATTGACGAAGCTCGACGCGATTGAAGAGCTGCGGCCTGTCGTGATGAAGCCGATCGTCTTTGGTGCCGTGCTCAAGCATTGGGGCCAGCTCGGCCCGGCCGAGATCGCGCCGAAGCGTGTCCACACCTATCGTCTCGCGACGCACCTGGCCCAATCGCTGGGCGTGCCCTTCCGCTTCCCGCCGAGCCACCCGTTCAACCCGCTCGCCATGCTGCGCCTGTTGACCGCGCTCGATGGGCAGAAGGGCGCGGTCCGCGAAGCCTTTCGGCTGATCTGGGGGCAGGGGCGCGACGGTAACGATCCAGCCGTGCTGGCCGAGGTGGCGGCCGCGGCCGGAGATCCTGCTGCGCTCGGCCGTATCGGCGAACAGCCGGTCAAGGATGCGCTGCGCCTGGCCACGGAAGAGGCCGTCGCGGCGGGGGTCTTCGGCGTGCCGAGCCTGCTGATCGACGGCGAAGTCTTCTGGGGCGTCGACGCCATGACGATGGCGCGTGACTATCTGGTGGCGCCGGAACGTTTCCTGAGCGGCGAAATGGCGCGGGTTTCGAGCCTGCCCGTCGGAGTTCGACGGCAGCTCTGAGCGGCAGGGGAGAGTCGGCGCAGTTTCACCATCTTGTCGTCCCAAGCTGGAAACCGGCCGAGGCGTTGCGCCCGGCCGGTACAGGAGGAGACGCTTCATGCTGCGCCGGTCCTTTCTTCAGCTTGGCCTCGTCGGGCTTGCGGCGCCGGCCCTGGTCGGCCGGGCGGCGGCGGCCGGACCGACGGCGCCGGGGTCCAGATTCAACATCACCTATTTCGATATCCCCGCGATCAAGGGCTCGCGCGATGTCACCGATGCCGGCGACGGCACGATCTGGGTCTGCGGTCAGCGCAACGGCACGCTCGGCCGCTTCGATCCGCGTTCGAGCCAGCTCAAGGTGGTCGAACTCGGCCAGGGGGCCGCACCCCATGGCGTGATCAGGGGCCCGGACGGAGCCGCCTGGGTGACGGAAGGTGGCCAGAACGCCATTGCCCGCGTCGACGACAAGACCCACAAGGTCGATCTCTTCAAGCTGCCAGCGGGGCGCGAGAGCGCCAATCTCAATACCGGGGTCTTCGATAAGGAAGGCATTCTCTGGTTCACGGGCCAGAATGGGATCGTCGGTCGCTTCGATCCGAAGACCGCCAGGATGGAGATCAAGGATGCGCCACGCGGGCCGGGCGCCTATGGCATCACCAGAACGCCCTCCGGCGAGATCTGGTACGCCTCGCTGGCGGGCAACCATATTGCCCAGATCAATCCCGGCACCTTCGAGATCACGGTGGTCGAACCACCGACGCCTGGTCAGGGCGCGCGGCGGGTCTGGTCGGATTCGAAGAATCGCATCTGGGTCAGCGAATGGAATTCCGGCAATGTCTCGGCCTATGACACGCTCAGCAACAGCTGGAAGACATGGAAATTGCCGGGTGACAAACCGCGCACCTATTCGGTCTATGTCGATGATGCGGACAAAGTCTGGCTGACGGACTTTTCGGCCAATGCCATCGTCCATTTCGATCCCGTCACCGAAGCCTTCAGCAGTCTCCCGAGCGACAAGCCCGGCGCCAATGTCCGCCAGATGGACGGGCGTTCCGGCGAGGCCTGGGGCGGCGAGAGCGGCAATGACCGACTTGTTCGGATCCAGACGGTGAAGCAGGCGTGAGGAGCGCGCCTGTCGCATCTGCGATCACGGCGGTTCTGTTTGCCGCGCAGCCTGGCGCAGCCCAGGAGAGCGGGGCGGGCGAGCGTCTGTTCGCGACCTGCCAGGCCTGCCACAGCCTCGACCCGGCCAAGCCGGGCATGGCGGGTCCGCATCTCGCCGGCCTGTCCGGCCGCCGCATCGGCACGGCCACAGGTTTCGATTACTCGCCGGCGCTGAAAGCGGCCGGCGCGCAGGGCCTCAGTTGGGACGCGGAGCGGCTGAAAGCCTATCTCGCCGATCCCGAGGCCATGTTCAAAGGCAGCTGGATGAGCGCGCCCGGGCTCGCCCGCGAGGCCGACCGGGCAGCCGTCGCTGATTTCCTGATGCGGCCGCGCTGACGTCAGAGCGGTCGCTTGATGGCCCTCGAGATCACGCCGACGATGCCCTCGCGGAACAGCATCACGCAGATCACGAAGATCACGCCCTGCACGACCGTGACCCAGGCGCCAAGGCTGGCGAGATAATTCTGCATCGAGACGATGACGAGCGCACCGACGATCGGCCCGAACACGGTTCCGAGACCGCCGACCAGCGTCATCAGCACGACCTCGCCGGACATTGACCAGTGCACGTCGGTGAGTGAGGCGAGCTGGAAGACGATGGCCTTGGTCGCGCCCGCCAGCCCCGCCAGCGCAGCCGAAAGGACGAAGACCGCGAGCTTGTAGCGATTGGCGCGGTAGCCGAGCGAGATCGCGCGCGGCTCGTTGTCCCKGATCGCCTTGCAGACCTGGCCGAAGGGCGAATGGATGATGCGGTAGATCAGCWGCAGCCCGGCCATGAAGATGACTGCGACCACGTAATACAGCGCCCGGTCGTCGGCGAGGCTGATCAGGCCGAAGAGCTTGCCGCGCGGCACTGACTGGATGCCGTCCTCGCCGCCCGTGAAGCGCGGTGTCTGCAGCGAGAAGAAGAACACCATCTGCGCCAGTGCCAGCGTGATCATGGCGAAGTAGATGCCTTGCCGGCGGATCGCGAGCGAGCCGAAGACGGCGCCAAGCATACCGGCGATCAGCGTCCCGGACAGGATCGCGAGCTCGGGCGTCAAGCCCCAGTTCTTGGCCGTATAGGCGCTGACATAGCTTGCCATGCCGAAATAGGCCGCATGGCCGAAGGAGAGCAGACCGCCATAGCCAAGCAGAAGGTTGAAGGCGAGCGCGAACAACGCAAAGCACATCACCTTCATCACGAAGACGGGATAGGCGAGGAAAGGCGCGACGGCGACCAGGACCGCGAGCCCGATGAAGATCGCCCGATGCAGGCGCTCGGTTCCCTTCGTGGTCTCGGCGACTGCGAGGCCGCCCGCGGGAACGTCGGCGGAAAGCGCGTCGGCCATGGTCAGCTCCTTCCAATCATGCGGGACGGTGCCATCACGCGGGCCGCCCGAACAACCCGGCTGGTTTCACCAGCAACACCAGGACCATGATGATGAAGATCACGGTCGCGGACGCTTCGGGATAGAAAACCTTGGTCACGCCTTCGATCAGGCCGAGGCCGAACCCGGTGACGATCGCGCCCATGATCGAGCCCATGCCGCCGATCACGACGACGGCGAAGACGACGATGATCAGGTCGGCCCCCATGTTTGGATTGACCGAGTAGATCGGCGCCGCGAGCACGCCGGCGAACGCCGCCAGAGCGACGCCGAAGCCGTAGGTCAGGGTCACCAGCAGCGGCACATTGATACCGAAGGCCTGTGTCAGCGTCGGGTTCTCGGTGGCGGCGCGAAGATAGGCGCCGAGCCTCGTCTTCTCGATCACGAACCAGGTCGCCAGGCAGATGACGAGCGACGCGATGACGACCCAGGCGCGGTAGTTCGGCAGGAACATGAAGCCGAGATTATGCCCGCCCGCCAGCTGCGGCGGGATCTGATAGGGCAGGCCCGACGAGCCGTAATTGTTGCGGAACAGGCCCTGGATGATCAGTGCGAGGCCGAAGGTCAGCAGCAGCCCGTAGAGATGGTCGAGATGGGCCAGCCGCGAGATCAGGAACCGCTCGATCAGGACGCCCACGATCCCGACGATCAGCGGTGCCAGCAGCAATGCGGCCCAGTAGTTGATGCCGAGATRGTTCAGGCACATCCAGGCCACGAAGGCGCCCATCATATACTGCGCGCCATGGGTGAAGTTGATGATGTTGAGCAGCCCGAAGATCACCGCCAGCCCGAGGCTGAGGATGGCATAGAACGAGCCGTTGATCAGGCCAAGCAGGACCTGGCCGAACAGCGCTTGTGGTGGGATTCCGAGAAGCTCGAACATGCCTTGCTCAACTCATCCTGAAAATGCTGCCAAGGACCGACGTACGGATACGCCATCTCCTGCTGCCATCATCCCGGGCCGGCCGAAGACCCGACCCGGGAGATGTGCCGGAGCATGTGGATCCCGGGTCTCCCTAGGATCGCCCGGGATGACGCAGGAACCAAGCAAGCGCGGACGAAGCCTCGTTCACTTCTTGACGAGCGGGCACTCGCTCTCGCTGAGCGGCTTGAAGGCCTGTTCTGCCGGCAGAACCGCGATCTGCTTGTAGTAATCCCATGGTGCCTTGGACTCGGACGGCTTCTTGACCTCGAAAAGGTACATGTCGTGCATCTTGCGGCCGTCGACGCGGACCGACCCCTTGCCGAAGAGCGGATCGTCGGTCGGCAATTCCTTCATCTTGGCCATCACGGCCGCGGTATCCTTGCTCTTCGCAGCCTCCACGGCCTTGAGATAGTGGAGCATGCCGGAATAGACGCCGGCCTGGACCATGGTTGGCTTCTTGCCGCCATGGGCCTTCGCAAAGCGCTCCGACCAGGCACGGGTCTGGTCGTTCGTGTCCCAGTAGAAGGCTTCCGTCAGGACCAGGCCTTGCGCCGTCTGCAGGCCGAGCGCGTGCACGTCGGTGAGGAAGACGAGCAGCCCCGCGAGCTTMTGCCCGCCTGCAACGATGCCGAACTCGCCCGCCTGCTTGATCGAGTTGATCGTGTMGCCGCCGGCATTGGCGAGGCCGATGACCTTGGCTTTGGAAGCCTGAGCCTGGAGCAGGAACGACGAGAAATCGGTGCCCGGGAAGGGCGTGCGTACGGCCCCCAGCACCTTGCCGCCGTTCTTGGTGACGATCGCGGCAGTGTCGCGCTCCAGAGCGTGACCGAAGGCATAGTCKGCGGTCAGGAAGAACCAGCTGTCGCCGCCGGCCTTCACCATGGCGCCGCCCGTGCCCTGGGCGAGGGCATAGGTGTCATAGGTCCAGTGGATCGTGTTCGGAGAACAGGCCTTGCCGGTGAGGTCTGAGGTCGCTGCGCCCGAGTTGATATGGATCTTGTTCTTTTCCTTGGTGATCTGGTTGACGGCCAGCGCCACCGATGAGGTTGGCACGTCAAGGATGATGTCGACGCCGTCCTGATCGTACCATTGCCGGGCGATGGTCGAGCCGACATCGGGCTTGTTCTGGTGGTCGGCGGAGATGATCTCGACCTTGATGCCCTTCTCGGCGGCCTTGAAATCCTCGACGGCCATGCGGGCCGCAACCACCGAGCCTTCGCCGGAGAGGTCTGCATAGAGGCCGGAACGGTCGTTGAGCACACCGGCCTTGACGGAAATCTGCTGCGCCAGCGCCGGGCTCACCAGCAGCGCGCCAAATACGCTGCCCAGCAGCAATGTCTTGAGTTTCATGCCGTCCCTCCCTGAAATGACGTCGTTCTCGACGCGATTGTTCAAACCCCGAGATAACCGTGGAGCTTGTCGATGTTTCGCTCAAGCGCMTCGTTCGGAATCATGTCGACCACCTTGCCCTGCTCGACGACATAGTGCCTGTCGGCCACCGTTGCGGCGAAGCGGAAATTCTGCTCGACCAGGATGATGGTGAAGCCATCGTGTTTCAGTTTCGCGATGGTGCGGCCGATCTGGTCGATAATCACGGGGGCCAGCCCCTCGGTCGGCTCGTCGAGCAGCAGGAGATTCGCGCCCGTGCGCAGGATGCGCCCGATCGCCAGCATCTGCTGCTCTCCGCCCGACAGCTTGGTGCCCTGGCTCTTCAGCCGCTCCTTCAGATTGGGAAAGAGCTCGAAGATCTGGTCGAGGCTGAATCCGCCCGGCTTCACCTGCGGCGGCAGCAGAAGGTTCTCCTCGACATTCAGGCTCGAATAGATGCCGCGTTCTTCCGGAACGAAGCCGATGCCGAGCCGGGCGATGGTGCGCGAGGGCAGGTTGATCGTCTCGGTACCGTCGAACGAAATCGAGCCCTTGCGCTTGCCCATGATGCCGATGATCGACTTCAACGTCGTGGTCTTGCCGGCGCCGTTACGGCCKAGCAAGGTCACCACTTCGCCCGGCGCGACGTCGAAATCGATGCCATGCAGCACATGCGACTCGCCATACCAGGCCTCGAGCCCGCGGACCGCGAGCAGCGGTTTGACAGCGCTCGCAGGCGCTGCGGCCCCGGTCGCCTCAGTGAGCATGGCCGACTCCCGATCCGATATAGGCTTCGACCACGCGCGGATCCTTCGAGACCGTGGCGTAGTCGCCTTCGGCAAGCACCTGCCCACGCGCCAGCACGGTGATGCGGTCGGAGAGTGAGGCGACGACCGAGAGGTTGTGCTCGACCATCAGGATGGTGCGGTTGGCCGAGATTTTCCGGATCAGCGCCGCGATGCGTTCGACATCCTCACGGCCCATTCCGGCCATCGGTTCGTCGAGCAGCAGCATCTCCGGATCGAGCGCCAGCGTGGTCGCGATTTCAAGCGCGCGCTTGCGACCGTAGGAGAGTTCTCCCGCCGGCAGGTCCGCAAAGGTCGAGAGGCCGACGGCCTCGACGAGGCGCAGCGCCTCGGCATCGAGCGATTTCAGCACATCCTCGGACCGCCAGAAATCGAAGGAGTCGCCACGCTTGCGCTGCAGCGCGATCCGGACGTTCTTCATCACGCTCAGTTGCGGGAAAACCGCCGAAATCTGAAAGGACCGGACCAGCCCGAGCCGGGCGATCTCGGCCGGCTTCTGGCGCGTGATGTCCTGGCCGTTATAGACGATCGAACCCTTGGTTGGCGCAAGAAACTTGGTCAGCAGATTGAAACATGTCGTTTTGCCGGCACCATTTGGGCCGATGAGCGCATGAATGCTGCCGCGCCTGACCTTGAGGTCGACGCCATTGACCGCGGTGAATCCCGCGAATTCTTTGGTTAGCCCCGAGGTGGAGAGAATAATATCCTCAGACATACCACGCACACATGGTCGCCACCTCAATGATTCTTGGATTGTTCGTTTCCCCTTGCAGTCATGCTGCACCGCGCGCAGCGCGCCTGTCAACGCCACGCCCGTGCGCATGAATCCATGTGCATCTGCCCAGGAATGGCGGTTTAGACGAAAGGCTTAGAGCCGATGCCGGCCCTGTCATACTAGCCGGTCGGCAGGACGGCAGCAGCCGTGACCGATGCGATCGCGTCGAGCCGCTGCTGGTAGTCCGCGCAGGAGGGCAGGGGGCCGAGCTTGGCACCGGCGGCCGCCTGCATCAGCGTGTTGATCAGCATCGTGGGGCTAAGGCCCGTGCGTTTCAGCGAGATCTCGCCCTTCGCTTGCGCCTCCTCGATGAGGTTGCGCGCATGCCTGGCGAAGATGTCTTCGAAGACAAGCAGCTCCTGCCCGGCAATGCTGGCGATGACGGCCTTCAACTCGACCAGGTGTTCACCCGTGCCGAGGCTCTCGAAGGCCGTGGCGAAATGAGCTCTCAACAGTGCCGTGAGGCGTTCCGGGAAGGGGGCCTGGCTGATCAGGACTTCACGGCAACGTGCTTCGACACGCCTGCCGAGCAGCGCGAGCATGGCCCGGAACACATCATCCTTGCCCTTGAAATGGAGGTAGAGCGTCGCCTTGGCCAGCCCGGCTTCCTTGGCGATGTCGTCCATCGAGGTGCGTTTGTAGCCGTAGCGGGCAAACAGGCGCAGGGCCGCATCGGCGATCTGATCGATGCGACCGGTGGCATCATCGGCGGCCACGCCGGAACTCTCGCTTCTGTCGGACATTGCAGTCTTGACAAGATCCAAACTGAGCGCGACTATTCCAATTAGACTCAAACGGTCTAATTCGTCTAGTCGCGCGACCCAAGACGACGGATCACCCGCCCGCTTCTGATATGTCAGATCGGGCCGTCGAGAGCGAGCCTCTCGATCCGCACCATGGTGCCGCGCTGTGTCATGTCCAGCGATCCGGAGGCAGCCATGGTCTCACTCAAAGTCAACGGCAGGACGCACAGCGTCGATGTCGACGACGATACGCCCCTGCTTTGGGCGATCCGCGACAATCTCGGCCTGACCGGCACCAAGTTCGGCTGTGGTGTCGCGCAATGCGGCGCCTGCACGGTCTTCATGGACGGCAAGCCGCTGCGCTCCTGCGTCACGCCGGTCTCGGCGGTGGGCGATGCCGAGATCACCACGATCGAGGCGATTTCGGGCAAGGAAGCCGATGCCGTTCAGGCCGCCTGGACGGCACGCGACGTACCGCAATGCGGCTACTGCCAGTCGGGCCAKGTGATKAGCGCGGTTGCGCTGCTCACGGAAAACAAGAAGCCGAGCGATCGCGACATCGATCTCGCGATGAACGGCAATCTTTGCCGTTGCGCAACCTATGTCCGCATCCGCGCCGCGATCCATGATGCTGCCCGCACGCTGGAGGGCTGAGCCATGACCGTTCACGATCAGAACCTCTCCCGCCGCTCGCTGCTGAAGGGAGCTGGCGCCCTCGTCATCGGGCTGCATCTCCCGCAAGTGGCCCGTGCCCAGTCCGGGGCAGGCGCTGCGTTTCGCCCGGGCGGAAACGCCACCTTCGCACCCAATGCCTTCGTCCGCGTCGCGCCTGACAGCACCGTCACGGTGCTGATCAAGCATATCGAGTTCGGCCAGGGGCCATTCACCGGGCTTGCGACGCTCGTCGCCGAGGAGATGGACGCAGACTGGGGCCAGATGCGCAGCGAGCATGCGCCGGCCGACGTCAAGCTCTATGCCAATCTCGCATTCGGCGTGCAGGGAACCGGCGGCTCGACCGCGATCGCCAATAGCTGGGAACAGATGCGCAAGGCTGGAGCCACGGCCCGTGCCATGCTGGTCCAGGCCGCAGCGCAGTCGTGGAAGGTCCCAGCCTCCGAGATCAAGGTCGAGGCCGGCGTCCTGAGCCATGCCTCCGGCAAACAGGGACGCTTTGGCGAATTCGCCGAGGCGGCCTCGGAGCTTGCCGTACCGGAAAACGTGCCGCTGAAGCCGGCTTCGGCCTACCGCCTGATCGGCAAGGAGGGCGCGGTCAGGCGGCTCGACAGTGCCGACAAGTCGCGCGGCAAGGCCGAGTTCACCATCGACATCCACGCTCCCAATATGCTGACCGTCGTCGTTGCCCGGCCACCGCGCTTCGGCGGCACGGTCGGAAACTTCGACGCGGCCGAGGCGCTCAAGGTCAAGGGCGTCGTCGACGTCAAGCAGATCGGCTCCGGCGTCGCCGTCTATGCCAATGGCATGTGGCCCGCGTTGAAGGGCCGCGAAGCCCTGAAAGTGACCTGGGACGAGAGCGCGGCCGAAAAGCGCGGCAGCCGCGAACTCATCGCCGAATATCGCGCGCTTGCCCGCCAGAAGGGTGTGGTCGCCGGTTCGCATGGCGATGCCGAGGCCGCGCTCGCCAAGGCTGGGACGGTGATCGAAGCCGAGTTCGTCTTCCCCTATCTGGCGCACGCGCCGATGGAGCCGCTCGACGGTTATCTGCAATGGGATGGCAGCGAGGCGCTCGCCCGCTTCGGCAGCCAGTTCCAGACCACCGAGCATATGACCATCGCAACCATCCTTGGCCTGCCGCCAGAGAAGGTCAGGCTCGAGACCATGCTGGCAGGCGGCAGCTTTGGCCGGCGTGCGCAGGTCAGCCAGCATCTGGCAGCGGAACTCGCCATGGTCGCCAAGGCGATCGGCCCCAACCGTCCGGTCAAGCTGGTCTGGACCCGCGAGGATGACCTCTCCGGCGGCTATTACCGCCCGCTCTTCGTGCATCGCCTGCGCGGTGCCGTGAACGACGGCAAGATCACGGCCTGGGCCGACAGCATCGTCGGCCAGTCCTTCTTCCTCGGCACGCCCTTCGAGGCGATGGTGGTGAAGAACGGCATCGACGCAACCTCGGTCGAAGGCGCCAACGAACTCTTCTACGAGATTGCCGATTTCCACTGCGAGGTGAACAACCCCAAGGTTGGCGTGCCGACCCTGTGGTGGCGCTCCGTCGGCCATACGCACACGGCCTATGCGGTCGAGTGCTTCATCGACGAGCTGCTGCAGGCGGCGGGGCAGGATCCGGTTGCCGGCAGGCTTAACCTGATGAACCGGCATCCGCGTGCCGTCGGCGTGCTCAAGGCTGTCGCCGAACTGGCGAAGTGGAATGGCTCCGGCCCGGTCGACGGCCGCGCCCGCGGCGTCGCGGTGGTCGAGAGCTTCGGTTCCTTCGTTGCCMAGATCGCGGAGGTCTCGCTCGGCACTGATGGTGAGCCGAAGGTTCACAAGGTCTGGTGCGCGGTGGATTGCGGGGTCGCGGTCAACCCCGACATCATCCGGGCGCAGATGGAAGGCGGCATCGGCTTTGGTCTTGGCCATGCGCTCTACGGCGAGATCACGCTCGACCAGGGCAGGCCGGTCCAGGCCAATTTCGATACCTATCGCTCGCTGCGCATTCACGAGATGCCGGAGGTCGAGGTCCTGATCATCCGTTCGACCGAAGCGCCCACCGGCGTCGGCGAGCCGGGCGTGCCGCCGATCGGCCCGGCGGTCGCCAATGCACTGGCAAAGCTCGGGCAACCGCGTCCGCGGCAATTGCCCATGGTMGGAGGCACGGTCTGATGCGGGCGCCCCTCCTTCACGCCGTCCTGGCAGGTGCGGGACTCTGTCTGGCCGGGACCGCGCTCACCTCGGCGCAAACGACGCGACAGGCCCCGCCCGCCTCGCTGCGTCCAGCCGAGAGCTTCAGCGCCATCGCCAACCAGCGCGATCGCTCGGTCGCCCTGTTCGGCGAGATCGGCACGGTGCTGCAGCATCCGCGCTGCATGAACTGCCACCCGGCGACCGAACGCCCGCGGCAGGCCGATGCGAGGCGCCTGCATCAGCCGCTCGTCGTGCGCGGCAAGGACGGGCACGGCGCACCGGGGCTGGAATGCGCGACCTGCCACGGAAAGCAGAATTTCGACCCGGCGCGGATTCCGGGCGATGGTCACTGGGCGCTGGCGCCGGCCTCGATGGCCTGGGAGGGTAAGTCGCTCGGTCAGATCTGCGAGCAGCTCAAGGACCAGAACCGCAATGGCAGCCGCGACCTCGCGGCAATCGTCAAGCATGTCACCAGCGACACCCTGGTGCTCTGGGCCTGGAACCCGGGACTCGGTCGTGTTCCGGCACCAGGCAGCAATGCGCAATTCGGTGCGCTTATGCAGGCCTGGGTCGATACGGGAGCCGTCTGTCCGGCGTCCTGACGCGGCTCCTTCTTCTCCCCTCGGGGTACGAGGGGAGGCACGCATGCCCACCCGCGCCCTCGTCCATGTTGCAACCGCACCATGGGCTCGGCTAGTCCTTGGGAGGAACGCTCCTCTCCCCCTGATCCCAGCGGCAAAGGCATCGCGATGAAGAAGGTCTACCCCGACGCAAAGGCGTCGCTCGCCGGTATCGTCAAGGACGGCATGACGATCATGGCCGGCGGCTTCGGCCTCTGCGGCATTCCCGACACCCTGATCGAGGCGATCCGTGATTCCGGCGCCAAGAACCTGACCTTTATCTCCAATAACGCCGGCGTCGACGGCGCGGGGCTTGGTCTGCTGCTGGAAACCCGCCAGATCAAGAAGATGATCAGTTCCTATGTCGGCGAGAACAAGCTTTTCGCCCAGCAATACCTGGCTGGTGAACTCGAGCTTGAATTCACGCCGCAGGGCACTCTTGCCGAGCGGATTCGTGCCGGCGGGGCTGGCATTCCCGCCTTCTTCACCAAGACCGGTGTCGGTACGCTGATCGCCGAGGGCAAGGAGGAACGCGAGTTCAATGGCGAGCGCTACATCATGGAGCGCGGCCTCTTCGCCGATATCTCGATCGTTCATGCCTGGAAGGGCGATACCGAGGGCAACCTCGTCTATCGGAAGACGGCGCGGAACTTCAATCCGATGATGGCGAGCGCCTCGCGCTTCACGGTCGCAGAGGTCGAGCACCTCGTGCCGGCCGGCGAGATCGATCCCGATCACATGCACACGCCCGGCATTTTCGTGAAGCGCATCGTGCATGTGCCGAACCCGGTCAAGCGCATCGAACAGCGCACCACCCGTCCCCGTCCGACGGCTTGAGGAGACAAGGACCATGGCTTGGACACGTGAGCAGATGGCCGCCCGCGCCGCCAGGGAGCTGCAGGACGGTTTCTACGTCAATCTCGGTATCGGCATCCCGACGCTGGTCTCGAACTACATTCCCGCCGGCATGAGCGTGCAGCTCCAGTCGGAGAACGGCATGCTCGGCATGGGGCCGTTCCCCTTTGAGGGCGAAGAAGATCCCGACCTGATCAATGCGGGAAAGCAGACCATCACCGAACTGCCGACGACGAGCTATTTCTCCTCGGCGGATTCCTTCGGCATGATCCGTGGCGGTCATATCGATCTGTCGATCCTCGGCGCGATGCAGGTGGCCGAGAACGGCGATCTCGCCAATTGGATGATCCCCGGCAAGATGGTGAAGGGCATGGGCGGCGCGATGGATCTCGTTGCCGGTGTCAAGAAGGTCGTCGTGGTGATGGAGCATGTCGCCAAGAACAAGGACGGCTCCGAATCGGCAAAGCTGCTCGAGGCCTGCGACCTGCCGCTAACAGGCGCCGGCGTCGTCGACATGGTGATCACCGATCTCGGTGTCTTCGCCGTGGACAAGGCGAATGGCGGCGGCATGACCCTGATCGAGCTGGCGGACGGCGTTTCGCTGGATGAGATCAAGGCCAAGACCCAGGCCAAGTTCAAGGTCGCGGTCTAAAGTATCGGCCCGAAGAGTGGATTGCGGTTTTCGGGAAAGCCGATGCAAACACAAAGGGCTAGATCATCCCGGGGCGGCGCATGCGGCCCCGGGATCGCCGCGCTGAACACGCGCGATGAGATCTCAGTCGCGGCCTGTCCCGATCTCCCAGCCATGCCGGATCAGCTCCGGATCGGCATGCTCCTCCTGCGGATAGCCGACGCAGAGCCAGGCGATCAGCTTCCATTGCGGCGGCACGCCAAGCGCAGCCGCGATCGCCTCGGGTTCGAGGATGGAGACCCAGCCGACGCCGATGCCGTGCATGCGCGCTGCCAGCCAGAACTGAGTGATCGCGGCGACCACGGAATAATCGAGCATCTCCGGCATGGTGCGCCGGCCGAGCCCATGACCTTGCTCCGTGCCGTGGTCGCAGAACACCGCAAACTGCTCGGGGGCTTCGCGCAGGCCTTCGAGCTTCAGGTTGGCATAGAGCCGGGCTCGCTCGCCGGCGTAGTCACCGAGCGCCTCGGCGTTGCAATGCGTAAAACTGGTCTGCGCCGCCGCACGCTGCTCTGCGTCCGTGACGCGCAACCAGCGCCAGGGCTGCGAATGGCCGACCGAGGGAGAGAGTTCGGTCAGCTTCAAGAGATGCGCCAATAACGCTTCGGGCACCGGCTCCGACCGGAAGCGGCGCACATCGCGCCGCCAGGCGAGCAGCGTCTCGAATTGCGCCGCAAAGGCCTCGTCGAAGACCGGAGGCCCGCTCATGGCTGCCCGGTGAAGCGGGCGATAGCGTGGAAGAAGGAGCCGGTTACCAGCGCCCGCCGGCCGCCGGCGGGAACCGGAGCCGAGCCATGCGGATCGGTCACCATCGCGAAGGGCGCGTCATCGCCAACCGAAATGATCGTCGCGTAGTGGAATTCATGCCCGGTCAGTGCCTGCCCGGCCGAACCCAGCGGACCATTCGCCTGGAGCACGGCGCGGCGGTAACCCAGATTCATCTTGCGCTTCGCGAAGCTGGTCTCGACCGAGAGCAGGTTCGCCATGGCATGGGCGGTGCCGTCGGCATCGATCAGCGTTCGGCCAAGCACCATGWAGCCGCCGCACTCGCCATGGACTGGCCGGGTCTCCGCGAAGCGGCGCAAGCCGGCCAGGAAGCGGCTGGCGCCGGCGATCCGGCCGGCATGAAGCTCCGGGTAGCCGCCCGGCAGCCAGCAGCTGTCGCAAGTCTCCGGCGGCGATTCGTCGGCGAGCGGCGAAAAGGGAAGGAGCGTTGCGCCGGTCGCACGCCAGCCGGTTTCGACATGCGGATAGACGAAGCTGAAGGCGGCATCGCGGGCAATGGCGATGCAGCGTCCCGGGGCGGGCAGGGCGGGAGCGCCATGCCGGGTTACCGGGAGGTCCGTCGGTTCGGCCACGGCAAGGATCGCATCGAGGTCGACCGCGGCAGAGATCGCGTCTGCGAGCGCATCGAGCCGGCCATGCAGATCCTCTGTCTCGCCGGCTTGCACAAGGCCGAGATGGCGCTCGGGCAGGATCAGGCTTGCCTCGCGCGACAGGGCTCCGAGCACGGGCAAGCCGATCCGCTCCATGCCGGCGCAGGCAAGCCGGCGATGGCGTTCGCTTGCCACCTTGTTGAGGATCACGCCCACGACACGGATGCGCTCGTCATAACGCACGCAGCCGAGAGCCACCGCGCCGGCCGACTGCGCCTGACCGGAGACATCGACGACCAGCACGACCGGCCAGCCGCAGAAGGCCGCGATATCGGCGCTCGCGCCCGTATGCCCCATCTCGCCCGGCACGCCGTCGAACAGGCCCATCGAGCCCTCTGCGACGACGATATCGGCCGCCTCTGCAGCCTCGCCTGCGATCTGGCCGAGCAAGGTGTCCGGCATCGCAAAACTGTCGAGATTGGCGCTCGGTGCGCCGGTTGCGGCCGCGTGGAATGCCGGGTCGATATAGTCCGGCCCGCATTTCAGCCCGCGTACGGTCAGCCCTCGCTTCACCAGCGCCCGTTGCAAACCGAGCGTGATCGTCGTCTTGCCCGAGCCGGAGCGCGGCGCGGCGATGAGGAGGCCTTTTCCGCTCATGCGATGATCTCCGCKGGCTCCTGACGGAGCCCTCTTGCTGCGCTATGCAGGCGCTCATGGAAGACTTGCCGCCCCAAGGCGAATTGCGACGCGGCTGGACGACGGGCGCTTGCGCTGCCGCCGCCGCCAAGTCCGCCTATTGCGGCTGGGCGGCCGGCTCGTTTCTCGATCCCGTCGAGATCACGCTGCCGGGCGGCCAGCGGCCGGCCTTTGCCCTGGCCCGGCAGTCCGCGCTTGCGGAGGGCGCCGAGGCCGGCATCATCAAGGATGCGGGCGACGATCCCGACGTTACGCATGGCGCGCTGGTGGTTGCGCGGGTCGGCCCGGCCGCGCCTGGCGCAGGCATTGTTTTTCGCGCCGGCGAGGGTGTCGGCACAGTCACCTTGCCCGGCTTGCCATTGCCGGTCGGCGAACCCGCCATCAACCCGATGCCGCGCGAGATGATCCGGCAGGCTTTGACGGAGGTCATTGCGGCGACGGGCGGTCCGCGCGACGTCTCCGTCACCATCGCGATCCCCGGTGGGGAGGCCCTCGCCGGAAAGACCATGAATCCGCGCCTCGGCATCGTCGGTGGGCTCTCGATTCTCGGTACGACCGGAATCGTCATACCCTTTTCGTGCGCGGCCTGGATTCACTCGATCCATCGCGGCATCGATGTCGYGCGCGCGACTGGTCTCACCCATGTCGCAGGCGCCACCGGCTCGACCTCCGAAGCCGCTATCCGGCGTCTCCATGGCCTGTCGGAGCAGGCTCTGATCGACATGGGGGATTTCGCCGGTGGCATGCTGAAATATCTGCGGCGCCACCCGGTCCACCGCGTCACGGTCGCCGGCGGCTTCGCAAAGATGGTCAAGCTCGGGCAGGGCATGCTCGACCTGCACTCGCGCGCGGGTCCGGTCGATTTCGCCTGGCTGGCGGCGCGGATTCTGGAGGCGGGCGGCAGTGAGCACCTGGCTGCCTGGGTGCCCGGGGCCAATACGGCGCTCGAGGTGTTGCAACGTGCCCAGGCCGAGGGGTTGCCATTGGCCGAAACCGTCGGCCGGCATGCCTGGGTGAACGCCGCGCATTCCCTCGGCGTGCCGGACAGTGAGCTGGAGATYGCGATTTTCGATCGCACCGGTGGCCTTCTGGCGCGTACGCCATTCCGCAAGGTGGGGTGAGCCCGAGCGTGTCACACGCCACCACCGCTCGGCCGGAAACGCCGGTCGTAGCCTGTGGAATACAAGGCGCTCTCGCCAAAATCCTGCGAGCCGAGCGCGGGGCCGACGAGGATCAGCGCGGTCCGTTCCAACCCCGAGGCCTGGACCTCGGCCACGATCGTGCTCAGCGTTCCGCACAGCACGCGCTCATCTGGCCAGGACGCCCGGAAGACGACGGCGACGGGGCAATCTGCTCCGTAGAACGGTGTCAGCTCGGCGGCGACCTGTCCGATCACGTGGATCGAGAGATGGATGGCGAGCGTCGTGCCCGAGGCCGCGAAGGTCGCGAGCTTTTCGCGCTCGGGCATAGCCGAGGCGCGGCCCGAGGTGCGTGTCAGGACCAGCGATTGCGCGACGCCGGGCAGCGTCAATTCGCGCTTCAGCGTCGCTGCMGCCGCGGCGAAGGCCGGCACGCCGGGCGTGACCGTAAAGGGGATGCCGAGCGCATCGAGCCGACGCATCTGTTCGCCGCAGGCGCTCCAGATCGAGAGATCGCCCGAATGCAGTCGAGCCACGTCCTGCCCCGCTTCATGGGCGGTCTGCATCTCGCCAATGAGCGCATCGAGATCGAGCGGGGCGGTGTCGACGATGCGCGCGCCCGGTGGACACCAGTCGAGCATCGTGCGCGGGATCAGCGAGCCGGCATAAAGGCAGACCGGGCAGGCGGCGATCAGGTCGCGCCCGCGAAGGGTGATGAGATCGGCGGCACCTGGGCCGGCGCCAATGAAATGGATGGTCATGACGTGGCGCTCCGCGCCAGCGCGCAGGTGACGCGGGCAGTGGCGATCCGTGGCTGGATCAGCACCGATCCCGGGCCGGCGGCCGCAAGCGCAGCCGCCTCCGCGACGGAGCMGACGCCATAGAGAGAGGCGATGCGGGTCGAGCGGGTTGCGCAGGCGGCCTCGTAGCCCTTGAGCGCTTCGTCTGGAATCGCGACGAGTTCGGCGTTGCGGCTCCGCGCCGTGGCAAGGAGACCCGCCTCGCGCGAACGGCTGGAGATGGTGGCGAGGCGCAACGCGGTCGGCGCCACGCCGGCTTGCCTGAGCGCCTGGTCGAGGCAGGCGAGGATATCCACCTCGCTGGTGCCCGGGCGTAATCCGATCCCCGCCACGATCACGGCTTCACCACCCGCCATTGTGTCACCGGCATCGCGGCGCGCCAGCCATGCATGCTGCCGACCGCGTCGAGATGGCTGACGCCGATCCGGCGCAAGGTGCCGCCATGCGCGGCGTAAAGCGCCGCAAGCCGTGCCTCGCCCTCCAGCGTCACCACATTGGCGACGAGGCGACCGCCCGACTTCAGCGCACCCCATGCAGCCTCGAAAACTCCGGGCTCGGTCATGCCGCCGCCGATGAAGACCGCATCCGGGACCGGGCGGCCGGGAAAGCTCGCAGGTGCCGCGCCGATGGCGACCTCGATTCGGAGCGCACCGAGGGCTGAGCCGTTGCGGGTGATCCGCGCAGCCCGCTCGGGCCTGGCCTCGAAGGCGATGGTCTGGTTGCCGGGATTGCGCAGGCACCATTCGAGCCCGATCGAGCCCGAACCGGCGCCGACATCCCAGAGCAGTTCTCCAGCACGGGGTCGCAGGGCGGACAACGTGATCGCACGGATATCGGCCTTGGTGATCTGGCCGTCATGCTCGAACCAGTCGTCATCCAGTCCGGAGGCGAGTGGGAGGATACGCGCTTCACGCTCTGCGACCAGATCCAGCGCGATCAGGTTGAGCGGGTCGACTGTGCCGAGATCGAAGGCCTGCGCCTTGCACTCGCGGATACGTTCGCGTGGACCGCCGAGCGCCTCCATCACCACGAGGCGCGAGGCACCAAAGCCGCGTGCGCTCATCAATTCAGCCAGCTTTCCCGGGGTCGAACCATCCCAGGACAGAGCGAGCACGCGCCGGCCCGGCTGCAGAAAGGGGATGATGCGTTCCAGCGCACGACCATGCAGCGAGACGCGGCCGCATTCCTCTTGCGGCCAGCGCAGCCGGTTGCAGGCGAGCGCAAAGGAAGAGAGCTGCGGATAGATCCGCATCTCGTCCGGGCCGAGTGCCTTCGCCAGGCCGGCACCGATTCCGTAATGGAACGGGTCGCCCGTGGCGAGCACGCAGACCTTGCGGCCTCTCTGCGAGAGGATCAGCGGCAGCGCATTGCGGAAGGGCTGCGGCCAGGGCGCAGCCTCGCCCGCAACCGGCCCGATCAGGGCGATATGCCGGGCGCCGCCATAGACGAGCTCGGCGCCTTCAAGCGCGGCAAGCGCGTCCGGCGAAAGCCCGGCGCGGCCGTCTTCTCCAAGCCCGACGAGGGAGAGCCAAGGCTCGGTKGCCGAGGCGGATGCCCTCGACAGTTCGTCGGATTCAGGCGAAAACAATGTCATGACGGTCCTGATCCTCGGCGGCACCAGCGAAGCTGTCGCGCTTGATCAGCTTCTTGCTGACCAGGCGCCGGAAATCCGCGCGGTTGTCTCGCTGGCCGGACATACCTCCGATCCCAAACCCCTCAATCTGCCGGTGCGTGTCGGTGGTTTCGGCGGCATCGAAGGCCTGCGGCATTATCTCATAGAAAACCGGGTCGTTGCCGTGGTCGATGCCACGCATCCCTTCGCAGCTATCATGCCGTTCCATGCGGAGGCGGCCTGCAAGGCCGAGAACGTGCCGATCATCGCGATCCGCCGTGAATCCTGGAAGCCGCGGCCGGGTGATCGCTGGCGCTCGGTGCCGGACATTCAAGCTGCAGTCGAGACGCTGGGCACGCAGCCGCGTCGCGTCTTCCTGACGGTCGGACGGCTCGAGCTGCCGGCCTTCGCCGACGCGCCGCAGCACCATTATCTCGTCAGGGTGATCGAGCCGATCGGCGACCGGCTGCCGCTCAACGGCATCAAGGTCATCCAGCAGCGCGGCCCGTTCGAGGCCGATGAAGAGGAGGATCTGATGCGCCGGGAGGGCATCGAGATTCTCGTCTCGAAGAATTCCGGCGGTCCGGCGACAGTCGGCAAGCTGACGGCGGCGCGCCGGCTCGGCCTTCCCGTGATCATGGTCGAGCGGCCGCCCAAACCCGATGTCGCAACCGTCGACCATATCGATCAGGTCCTGCCCTGGCTGGTGGCGCAGGGGATCTTCGTCACCGAACGCGGCGTATAGACGATCGGCGCCTGGCCCGGGCGGGCGATCGATCGCGTGCTCGAGGCACCGATCATCACGAGCGTTGCCATGTCGGCCGAGCCTGCCGCCCCCACAGCCTCGCTCATCGGCAATACGCGCAGGACTTCGTCCGGTCGTCCGACAGCGCGCGCGAAGATCACGGGTGTTTCAGGCGCGCGATGCCGGGCAGCCAGCGTTAGGGCCTCGCCGAGCTGCCAGGGCCGAGCCTTCGAGATCGGGTTATAGAGCGAGATCACGAAATCGGCGCTCAGCGCCGCTTCCAGCCGCGCGGTGATCACGTCCCAGGGCTTGAGGTTGTCAGAGAGCGAGATTGCGCAGAAATCGCCGCCAAGCGGCGCGCCGGCCCGCGCCGCTGCGGCGAGCATCGCGGTAATCCCGGGCTCGACGCTGATCGGCAGCGCAAGCCAGCCGGTTTCGCCGGCCTCGAGTGCCTCGAACACCGCCGCTGCCATCGCGAAGACGCCGGGATCGCCGCCTGATACCACCGCGACTGCGCGACCCTCGGCTGCAAGCTGCAACGCATAGCGAGCGCGTGCGATCTCGACCCGGTTGTCGGATGCGTGCTTCGTCTGCCCCCCGCGCACCGCCAGTCGGTCCAGATAGGGACCATACCCGACGAGGTCGGTAGCCGCTTCGAGCGCGGCTTGTGCAGCCGGCGTCAGCCAGTGCGGCTCTCCAGGGCCGAGGCCGACGATGGTGAGCGAGCCGCTCATAGCCGCCGGCCCTCGCCTGGAACGAGGATCATCGAGAAATAGGGGGCAACGTCATCGGTCTTCTCATCGAGCCGGGTCACGACCTGCCCCGCCATCGTTGCCCGCTCGACATAGATCGCGCGATGGATCAGCCCGGCTGCCTTCAGCGCGCGGCGTACTTTCGGCAGGTTGCGACCAAGCTTCATGATCACGGCCGCATCGGTGTCGACCAGGCGACGACGCAGTTCCGCCTCGGGCAAGGTGCCGGGCAGCACGGTCATGACGTCGTCACCCCAGGTGATCGGGGCACCTGCACGAACCCAGGCGCCGGCCATGCCGGTGACGCCCGGTACAACCTCGGTCGGGAAACGGTGGGCGAGGCGCCGCCATAGATGCATGAAGGAACCGTAGAAGAACGGATCGCCGTCGCAGAGCACCGCGACGGTCCGGCCCGCCGCCATCTCGGCTGCGAGCAATTCGGCGGATTCATCGTAGAAGGTGGCGATCGGCCCGGTATAGCCGTCCTCGCTGACAGGAACCTCGGTCGTCACCGGAAAGGCGAGCACGATCTCGCGCGCTGGATCCGGCGGGATCACCGCGTCGGCTGTCACGCGGGCATTGCCACGGCTGCCCTTCTTGCAGAAATGCACCAGCCGGTCGGCGGTCGTGATGATGTCGCGGGCCCGGACCGTCATGTAGTCGGGGTCGCCGGGCCCCAGGCCGACGCCGAAGAGCAGGGTGCCTGCGTTCTGGGGCAAGGACCGGTCCATGCTCACCGGCTCACTCCTTCTCTTGCGCCAGGGCGTTGACGGCAGCGGCCGCCATCGCAGAGCCGCCGCGGCGCCCATGCACGACAAGGAAGGGCACGCGGCCGTCCTGTGCCAGCGCCTGCTTCGATTCGGCTGCACCGACGAAACCGACCGGGATGCCGATCACGGCTGCCGGTTTTGGCGCACCGGCATCGAACATTTCGAGCAGCCGGAAAAGCGAGGTCGGGGCATTGCCGACGACGACCAAGGCTCCCGCGAGATGCGGCCGCCACAGCTCCATGGCCGCGGCCGAGCGCGTTGTGCCGGCCTGTTTGGCCAGTGCCGGCACCTCAGCCTGGTCCAGCGTGCAAATCACTGCGTTGCTGGCCTGCAAACGGGCGCGGGTCACGCCGTTCGCGACCATCTTGGCGTCGCACAGGATCGGAGCGCCGGCGCGCAGCGCAGCCTCCGCCGCATCCGTGAAATCGGCTGACATCTCGACATCGCGCGGCAGGTCGGTCATGCCGCAGGCATGGATCATGCGTACCACCACGCGGGCGGCCGCGCCTGAGAAGCGGGAGAGGTCGGCCTCGGCCCGGATGATGGCGAAGGAGCGCTCATAGATCGCATCACCCTCGCGGATATAGTCGTAGCGCGTGTTCAAACCTGTGGTCCTGAAAACCGGCCTGCGGTCAGGCGGGTGTGAATGTCCTGTCCCGGCTGCAGACGCTGCACAATCTGCGAAAGGTCAAGCCTCGCCATCGGCTTGTCCCGCGTCGTTCCGCCGATGACGACGTCATAGCGGCCGTCATGCCCGACCAGCGTGAGGTCGGCGGGGCCTGATTGCGCGCAGGATTTGACGCAGGCCGATAGATGCAGGCTGAGGCCAGCAGCAAGGAGCGAGGCTGCCGCTTCGGCCAGGACTGCGGCATCGCCCATCGTCTGCGTCTCGCCGCGCAGGCAGGCCGGCTTGCCGGAGCATGCCTGCACTGCAAGCCGTGGATCGGCGTCGCGGGTGATCAGCCCCAGTGCCTCGCATCGTGCGGCGAGGCTCGCGGCGGCATCGTGCTCGAGGCCCAGGAAAGCCAGCCCGCGCCAGGGCGAAAAGCGGATTTCGCTGACGCCATGCGCGCCGGCGGCCTCGCATAGCCGCGACAATGTCCGAGTGTCCGAGCGGCCGAACGGCAGCCCAGCGATCAGGGCAAAACGGGAGGCGCGCAACGCGAAGAGCCCGACCCGCCTCGGCGCGGAGCGAGCCGCCGGCGCACCGGCCGGCGCTATCGAGCGGGCCTCGGTCAGCGCGCTAATCTGGTCGTGGTCGAGATCACGCAGGCGATGGATCCTGTCAGCCTCGGCCCGCCGGTATGCCGCAAAGCCCTGCAACAGCCCTGCCGTCACGGCGCCTGCATCACCGGATGCGACCGGGCMAAACCAGCCGCCTTGCGGCAGGCCGATCACGACGGAACCCTGGTCAATCGCAACCACGCGCAGATCGCCGGCAAAGCCATCGAGTGCGAGCTCGCCGCCGCCATCGACGATGACGCTGGTCTTGGGCGGCAACCCTGAGATGGCGCGCCCCTGACGTTCCAGGGATGCGGCCAGAATGGCGGCATCGATCAGGTCGCTCGGATCCTGCCCGGCGAGCGGTGAGGTGAGCACCAGGCGCTGCGGCCCGGGCCCGCCGGCTTCGTCGACGAGCCGCTCCGCGAGCAAGGCCTCGACAAGGGCGGGATGGGCCTCCTGCCGCACACCCCTGATCTGGAGATTGCCGCGGCTGGAAATCTCGACGAGGCCATTGCCCGTCTCTTCGGCCAGATCCGCCACGCGTCGCAATTGTGCGGGCTGCATCTGCCCGCCCGGCGGGTGCAGCCGCACGAGCCAGCCGTCCCCGGTTTCCATCGGCCGGAGCGTGCTCGGGCACCAGCCGCGCCGGAGCGCTTCTTGCGTCGGGGCGGTCATTCCGCCGCGTCCTTGCTGGCGAGGAAGGCGGCCACGGAATTGCGCCGGGTCTGCCAGAGGCCGCGCCGCTCGGCTTCCGTCAGCCGCGCGCGGATCGAGGCAGCCGCGGGCGCATTGGCCTGTTCCAGCGCGCTCCAGATGGCCGGATCCGCGCAATAGGCCTGGAATACGGCGTCGAACAGTCCGTCCGAGGCCGCGTCTGTGCTGGCCGCATAGACGAAGAGTGTGTCGACGGTCTCGGCAAGTTCGGCCGCGCCGCGCCAGCCATGGGCAAGCTGGCCCGCAATCCAGCGCGGGTGGCAGAGCCGGCCATGGACGATGCGCGCAATGTCCTCGGCCAGGGTGCGCGTTTTCGGCGCTTCCGGGTTGGAGCTGTCGAGACTGTAGAGTGCGGCCTCGCTGCCGAGCGCCTGCGCTGCCGCGGCAAAACCGCCGATCACATCGGCCGCGCTGGTCGCTTCGAGAATGTCGCGCCCCGCCGTGTCGCTGACATGAACGAAGGCGCTTGCCGAGGCGACGCGACGCGCGAAGCCGGGATCGGCGCTGGCAAGGCCCTCCGTACCACCGAAGGCATGATCGCTGGCCGCGAGATAGGCGGCGCCAAGCTCGCCGCGGCTCTCCCATTGCCCGTCGAGCGCGCGGTCGGCCATGGCCGCGCCGAAGCGGCCGGGTGCCGGGCCGAAGATGCGTGCGGCGTCTTCGCCGCGCCGGCGGGCTGCAGCAGGCTCGTTCCATTCATCGGCTTCGTCCAGCACTGCTACGGCGCGCGCAGCGGCGTCGAGCAGTGCGATCTGACCTGGGAATGTGTCGCGGAAGGCGCCGGAGATACGGATGGTGACGTCGATGCGCGGGTGATCGAGCTTGGCCAGGGGAATGACGGAAAATCCGGTCACTCGCGTCGAGGCGTGATCCCAGAGCGGCGCGACGCCCATCAGGGCAAGCGCATGTGCGATGTCCTCGCCACCGGAACGCAGAGTGGGCGAGGCCCAGAGATCCATCACGATCCGGCGTGGATAATCGCCGTGGTCCTGGAGATGGCGTGCGATCAGCGACGCCGCGGCGCGCGAGCCGAGGCGCGCGGCGGCCCGGGTCGGGATCGCGCGCGGATCGAGCGTCGAGAGGTTGCGGCCGGTCGGCAGCACATCGCTTTGCCCGCGATGCGGCGAGCCGGCAGGGCCGGGCGGAACGAACCGCCCGGCCAGAGCGCGCAGCAAGTTGTCGCGCTCGTTGCGGGATGACGCGGGATCGTGCGCAGCCCGCCCGAAGACATGCAGCCCATCCCGGAAGGGCAGTTCGGCGATGTCGCAGAGATGCGCGTCGAGCTGGCTCAGTGCGCTCGCCATGTCGAGATCGGGCGTGACACCGCAGGCTTCCGCCAGCCCGCTTGCTTCGGCTCGCCCGCGGATTTCACGGGCGACGATCTCGGCGCGGCGCGGATCGAGGACCTGCGCTTGCGAAAACTCCTCGACGAGATCACGCAGCAGAGCCACTTCGCCGGCTGCATCCACATGCACCAGTTCGGGTGGGAGATGGCCGAGCGTCACGGCCGAAAGCCGGCGCTTGGCAGGGGCCGCCTCACCGGGGTCATCGACGACATAGGGGTAGATCACCGGCAGGCCGCCAACCGCAAGCCGAGGCCAGCAGCTCGCTGAAAGAGCCACCGCCTTGCCCGGCAGCCACTCGGTCGTGCCATGCGTACCGAGATGGATCAGTGCGTCGGCATCGGCAATCCGCCGGAGGCCGAGATAGAAGGCGAGATAGGCATGGCCCGGCGGCGCATCGGGATCGTGATAGCGCAGCTTGCGGTCGGGCGTCGTGTCGCGAGCGGGCTGCAGCGCGATGGTGAGACGGCCATTGCGGACCACACGGAAACGGAAGGCCGAGCCATCGCAGTCACGATCCGCCTCAGGTTCGCCATGGGCCGCGATGAGTGCCGCGCCTGCCGCGCCGGGAATGGCGCCGAGCCAGGCGTGATAATCGGCGAGCGGGACTGCAAACTCTGCTGGCCCTTCAGTCAGCGCCTGCATCAAACGCGTGTCGTCACCATGAGCAAGGTGACCGTCCCGGCTCTGCCTTGGCTCGTCCGGGATGACACTCTGCGCGGAGGGGCCGACATCGTATCCGGTCTGCGCCAGCAGTTCGCAAATGGCCCCGACGCTGGCTGGGGTATCGAGCCCGACTGCAAAGCCGGCCCGTCCTCCGCGCGCCGGGTAGTCGGACATGACCAGGGCGAGGTTGCGCTCGGCAGCCGGCTTGCCGGCCAGCGCGATCCAGCCTGAGGCGAGATCGGCAAGGGCGGCGACACCATCGCGATCAGGAACCAACCGGCGGCTCGTCAGGCCGGTCCTGCTGTCCGTCATCTCGGCCTTGAAGGCGACGGGCAGCGCCCCCAACCGTCCGTCGAATTCAGGCAGCGCCACCTGCATGGCGAGGTCGGCCCCGGAAAGCCCGCGCGGCGAGGCCTCCCAGGCGTCGCGCGGGCTGCCGACCGGCACGGCCTGCAGGATCGGGCAATCGGCGGTGTCCAGCACGAAATCGGCGCTGTTGCGGGCCGAGAACGCGGTGGTGGTGATGATGGCGGCGGGCTTGCGCGCGGCGATCAGGGCCGCAAGTTCGCCGGTGACGGCCGGGTCCTTCAAGCTCGTAAGGGCCAGAATCAACGGGGCATGGCCGCGCGCACTCAGCGCCTCTGCGATCGCCTCCGCCATGGCGGTGTCTCCGGCGGCGACGCTGGAGCGATAGACCAGGATCGGGACTAGCGCGTTCGCGACGGGGCGCTGTGAGAGCGCTTCACGCCATGCGAGCGGAGCACCGCCCGCACCAAGGGCGAAGARCGCGGGCAAGGGAGTGGGCGCGAGGTCCGAAGCATCGCTTTCGCGGCGAAGGAACGCATCCACCCGTCCAAGCAGCCGGTGCATATTCTCCGCACCGCCGCCGGCGCGGAAATAGGCGAGAAGCTCCGCCGCGAAATGCGGTTCGACGGTGCCGTACTCGGCCAGCCGCTCATCAGGCCGGTCGTCGCCGGGCAGCACGACGAGCGGTATCCCGCCCCRTCGGCAGATTTCCGCATGCTGCTCGATGCCGTAACGCCAGTAGTCCAGCCCGCCGAGACAGCGGATCAGCACGAAGCGCGAATGCGCCACCGTCTTCTCGACGAGAAAATCGACGGAGAGCGGGTGTTTCAGCCGGCGCAGCGAGGCGAGCCTGACGGCGAGCTCGCTTGCGCCGGCCGCGGCCGTCAGCGCCGAAAGGTCGCTGTCGGCGAAGGAGAGCACCAGCACATCCCCTGGCGGCAGGGCGAGATCGACGGCGTCTTCGCCGTCGTCAAGCCTGATCTCGCTTGAGGGGAGGAGGTGCATGGCTCAGCCCGCGAGGGCGGCCTCCACGGACTTGCGATCAAAGCCCTTCAGGCCAATCACCACGAGGCGACCATCCTTGGCTTCGCCGGCCGCCCAGGCGCGGTCGTAATGATGGCTGACCCGACGCCCGACACCCTGGACGACGAGCCGCATCGGCTTACCGGGAATCGCCGAAAAACCCTTCAGGCGCAGCACGCCCTCGGCCTCCGCGGCCCTGGCAACGCGGGCCGCCAGCTCCTCGGGCGATGTCGCCGCGGCGAGAGCGAAATCGAGGCTTTCGAAATCGTCGTGGTCGTGGTCCTCGGCGCTCTCATGGTGAGAGGGGCGTCCAGCGAGATCGGCCTCGGCAGCCGCGTTGAGGCCAATAATCAGGGCGGGCTCGACCTTGCCATGGGCCGTCTCGACGATCTTGATCGCCTTCGGCAGATGCGCGGCGATCTCGGCCTTGACGCGTTCGCGGCCGGCCGCATCGACGAGGTCGCTCTTGTTGAGCAGGATCAGGTCGGCGCAGAGGATCTGGTCCTCGAACACTTCTTCGAGCGGGTTGTCGTGCCCGACCGCGGCATCCTGCGCCGCCTGCGCAGCGAGAGCGGCGGGATCATCCGCGAACTGGCCATCCGCCACGGCCGGACCATCGACCACGGCGATGACACCATCGACCGTGACACGTGACCGAATGGCCGGCCAATTGAACGCGTTGACCAGCGGCTTCGGCAGGGCAAGCCCCGAGGTCTCGATCAGGATGTGTTCCGGCGGGTTCGGCCGGTCGAGCAGCTTTTCCAGCGCTGGCACGAAGTCGTCGGCGACGGTGCAGCAGATGCAGCCATTCGGCAGCTCGACGATGTCCTCCGCGGTGCAGCCGGAAATGCCGCAGCCGTCGATGAAGGAACCGTCGAAGCCGAGATCGCCGAACTCATTGACCAGCACGGCGATGCGCTTGCCCCCTGCATTCTCCAGCAGGTGCCGCACCAGTGTGGTCTTTCCGGCCCCGAGGAAGCCGGTGATGATCGTGCAGGGGATCTTGCCCAGCGAGCGGGCTTGGGGAGCGTTCATGATCTCATCCTTGTTGGCGCGCCGGGAGAGGCGGTACGCGCGCGACCACGCCCTTGCGGAACGAAGCGGGTCTTTCTTTCCAGGGAACGATACCGTTTGCGCTGGCTGCAAAGCTTGCAGCTGCGTCAACGATTTCGGCGATATGGGTGTCTGCGTCGAGATCGCCGATCAGATAGGTCCATTTGCCGTCGGCCGCCAAGGCGACGGTGCAGGGGCGATTGCAGACCGCGAGGCAGTCRACGGGTTCGACCGGAAGCGTCCCGCCGTCGCGCGCGATGCGTTCGCGCAGCGCCTCGGCAAAACCCAGTCCGGGCTGGTCGTAACCCTCCGGCAGGTCCGCCCGCGCGCGCCGGCAGGCGACGCAGACGAAAATGGTGACATCGCCTTCGGGCATAGGCCGGTTCCTTTGCTTCCGGCGCGATCCCGGGGGATCGCGCTCAGCGTCAGGCCTTGGCCGGGGCTGCGGCACGGCGCGTCGCCCAGGGCCAGAGCACGCCGACGGCAAAGCCGGTAGCGAGCCAGAGGGCAGCCTGGAGCGCGAGCGAGAGCGCGGCGAAATGCGCTGCGATTTCGGCCGGGACCTTGCTCTCCGGGGCGGCGGGATGTGGTGCGCCGATCAGATGCGGGACGAGCATGGCAAGCACGGCAAGTGCCCGCAGCCAGCTCGCCTCCGTCCGCAGGAAGACCCAGAGGCCGCCGGCGGTGACGAGCGCGGTGGCGATCCACCAGGTCTGGCGGTGGAGCAGTTCGGCTGACGCGCTGCCGGGCAATTCCGGTGCGAGCCCGGTCGCCGGCACGAGGCCGAAGGCCAGGAAGCCGCAAGCCGCCCAGATCAGTGCGGTCCGTTCAGTGATGGCATCGCCCGCTGCGATCATGCCGCCGAGCAGCAGGGCGGCAAAGCCGATCGCGGTCGCAATGGTGACGATGGTGGTGAAGGCCGTGCGCTGCAAGCCGTCCTGTGGCTTCCACTCGGCGTGGTCGGCTGCGTCGGCGCCGCCATGGGCAAGGACGATCCTGGCATCGCCGGTGAAGCTGGCGTGCTGAAGCTCGGCTGCGCGCAACGCCGTCTCAAAGGTTTCCGCCTTGAGGATCAGCGGCGTGGTGGTGACATGCTGGAGTGCTGCGACCAGGAGCCCAGCAAGAAGCCCGGCCAGAAGACTGACCGTGAGAACACGATTGACCATGTTGCCTTTCCCTCAGTGGCAGGGAAAGGCGAGGGTGTGGCGCGTGTCGTGGGCTGCGTTGTGAACGCTGGTCGAATGGGCGAAGCCGACGGTGAAGATCAGGGCTGCGCCGAGTGCCAGGGCAGCTGCGACAGCCTTGACGCGCTCGGATGCGCTGGCCTGGGTGGTGATCGAAGCCGTATTCGTCGTCATCTCGGTCTCCTTGGCCACCCCGCCGGCAGCCCGCTGGATTGCATCACTCATCGACGGCAGGTCTCCTGGCTCGCGGGTCCGGATCTCTCGCCGCCTTCCCGGGACAATCCCAGTGGCCGATGGCGCGAAACTCGCCGCTTACAGTTGCGGGGGCAGCCGCGGTATCGCACCGCGTTCCCTTTTCACCTCCTTGCAGAGGCACCGTCGGGGATGATCATTAGCCATCTGCACGGTGCTGTGCAATGCAGCGATCGTGATTGCGAGCGCAGTGAAGCGATGTGATCTCTGATGGCCTGTCCCGGCTTGTTTCGCTTCGCTCGCCAGGTCCGTTCCTTAGGCTGATCTTCCCTGGGTTGAGATTTTGGCAGTGGCAGCGATCCTTTCCCCTCTTACCCTCGTTCTGGGCGGCGCCCGCTCCGGCAAGAGCCGCCATGCCGAGGCCCTGATCGAGATGGTGCCGGCGCCCTGGATCTATCTCGCCACGGCGCAGGCCTATGACGATGAGATGCGCGCCCGGATTGCCGAGCACCGCGCCCGCCGGTCGCAGGATTGGATGACCATCGATGCGCCGCTGGCCCTGGCGCAGGCGATCCGCGCGGTTCCCGCGGGGCAACCTGCCCTGGTGGACTGCCTGACGCTCTGGCTGACCAACGTGATACTGGCAGAGCAGGATGTGGCGGCTGCAAGCCGGGAACTGGTCGAGGCCTGCGTTTCGGCACGTGGCCCGGTGGTCCTGGTTTCCAACGAGGTCGGGCTCGGTATCGTGCCCGAGAATGCGCTCGCCCGACGGTTCCGCGACGAGGCGGGGCGGTTGCACCAGATGCTTGCGGCGCGGGCCGACCGGGTGATCTTCATGGTCGCCGGTCTGCCGATGCAGGTGAAATGAGCAGGAGGTTCCGATGACGATCGATGCTGACGAGGCCGCCCGCCACAAGGCCAAGATGGAAAAGCGCAAGGCGGTGCAGGATGCCGAGGTCGCCGCCAAGACGATCGAAAAGGGACTCCTGATCGTCAATACGGGGCCAGGCAAGGGCAAGTCGACCGCCGCCTTCGGATTGATCCTGCGGGCTCTCGGCCATGACTGGCGCGTCGGGGTGGTGCAGTTCATCAAGGGCGCCTGGGCGACAGGTGAACGCAAGGCGCTCGACGCCTTCGGCGATCGCATCGTCTGGCACACGATGGGCGAAGGCTTCACCTGGGAAACGCAGGACAAGGCCCGCGACATCGCTGCCGCCGGGCGCGCCTTCGCCAAGGCCAAGGCGTTGATGGACGATCCGGAGATACGCCTGCTCGTGCTCGACGAACTCAATATCGCGCTGCGCTACGACTATCTGCCGCTGGCGGAGGTGGTCGAGACATTGGCGAGCCGGCGCCCTGATCTGCACATCGTCGTCACCGGCCGCAATGCCAAGCCCGAGTTGATCGCCGTCGCAGACCTCGTCACCGAGATGACGGTGGTCAAGCATCACTTCGCGGCGGGCGTGAAGGCACAGGCCGGGATCGAGTTCTGAGGCCAGGGCATCGACCCGAAACGTGGATCGCAGCTTTCGGGAAAGTCGAAGCAAACACAGAAGGTGAGATCGTCGTTCCCGATGCGATGCCCGGTCCGATGAACTAGAGGGCGAGCGCGGTGACGGCCCCCGCAACGGCGAGCCCCCACAGCAGCAGACACGCCCTCCGATAGAGAGCGAGCGCCCGCCGGATATCCGCCGCTTCCGCTTCGGCCCGGCCGTCCCCCATCCACCCGTCGTCGACCCTGACATCGCCATAGACGCGCGGGCCCGCCAGCCGGAGGCCGAGCGCACCTGCCATCGCGGCTTCCGGCCAACCGGCATTGGGCGAACGATGATGGCGGGCATCGCGTCGGACAGCTCGCCACGCATTGGCGGGGTCTGACGTTTTGTCGAGTGCGGCGGCTGCGGTCAGCAGCAGCGCGGTGAGGCGAGAGGCGGGAAGGTTGACGAGGTCGTCGAGACGCGCCGCCGCCCAGCCGAAGGCGAGGTGGCGCGGTGTCTTGTGGCCGATCATCGAATCGGCGGTATTGATCGCCTTGTAGAGCGCGCCGCCCGGCAGGCCGCCGACGCCGAGCCAGAAAGCCGGAGCGACGATCCCGTCCGAGAAATTCTCGGCAAGGCTTTCGATTGCGGCGCGGGAAACTCCGGCTTCGTCGAGGGTTTCGGGGTTGCGGCCGACAATCATCGAAACGGCGATGCGTCCGCCTTTGAGCCCGTCCCGCTCCAGTCCTTCGGCGACCCGTGCGACATGCTCGTGCAGGCTGCGCTGTGCGATGAGGCTGGAGGCGACGAGCGCGAGGGGCAGCCAGCCCAGCGGGCCGAGGCCGCGGCAGAGCAGGGTCAGCCCCCATGAGATGGCGAATGTGGCGGCAAGCAGCAGCGCGAGGGCGAGGCCGCCGGCCGCCTTGCGCACGATGAAGGAGGCGCGCTCGCGATTGAGCATCCGGTCGAGCCGGGAGATCAGCGCACCGATCCAGGTGACGGGATGGCCGATCAGCGCATACAAGCCCTGGGGGTAGCCGAATCCCGCCTCGATGATCAGGGCGGCGGCGAGGAGCGGTAGGGAATCGGACAGGCTCATGCGGGGCGGGAATGGCTGAGGCGGCAGGCAAGGTCTGGCATGGCGGCGATCTGGCACAGGCGAAGGCGCTGTTCCCGGAGGCGCCCGAGCCATGGATCGATCTTTCGACCGGGATCAATCCCATCCCCTATCCGGTTCCTGCGCTGCCGTTAAGCCTCTGGCAGCGCCTGCCGGGAGTGCGGGACGAGGCGGCATTGCTCGCTGCGGCACGCGAGACGTACCGGGTGCCCGAGACGGCCGGCATCGTCGCGGCGCCCGGCACTCAGATCCTGATCGAACTGCTGCCGTGTCTTGCGAACACCGGGCCAGTCGTCGTGATCGGCCCGACCTATGCCGAACATGCGGTGGCCTGGCGCAAGGCGGGGATGGACGTGCGGGAGAGCGCAACGCCCGCGGAGGCGGGCGATGCGGGCGTGGTCGTGCTGGTCAACCCGAACAATCCCGATGGGCGGGTGATTGAGCGCGCGCAACTCACGGCGGTTGCGCGTGACCTGGCCGGACGAGGCGGGTTGCTCGTCATCGACGAGGCCTTCATCGATTTCATGCCCGAGGCGAGCCTGATCCCCGAGCTGCCACCGGCGACGCTGATCCTGCGCTCCTTTGGCAAGACTTACGGGCTTGCCGGCTTGCGTCTGGGTTTCGCGATCGGCGAGGCGCGCCTGACGGAGGCCTTGCGTGCCGCGCTCGGTCCCTGGGCCGTCGCGGGGCCGGCGCTTCATATCGGGGCGCAGGCGCTCAGTGACACGGACTGGCTCGCGGCGGCCGCCGGTGCCCGGGCCAGCGATGCCGCCCGCCTCGATGCCTTGCTGGCGTCGCGAGGCGTGATCGTTGGCGGCACCTCCCTGTTCAGGCTGTTGGCGACGCCGGACGCACCGGCACTCTTCGCCCATCTCGGCCGCGACGGCATCTATGTCCGCCGCTTTCAGAACAATGCGAGCTGGCTACGGCTTGGCTTGCCCGGCGACGAGCCGTCCTGGCAGAGGCTCGCCGCTGCTCTGGCATCCTTTCTGCCTCCTGATGCCGCCTAGGGGGCGCATGCATGGAAGGGCGGGACGGAGCCGTTTCGCATGATTAAGCTGGGTTTTGTCATCACGGGGGAATGCAATGAAGCCTTGGCCGCAGGAAAGAGAACTCACGATCGGCTTCGCGCATGCCGCCTACCAGTTGGGAGCGGAGTTCTCCGCGCGGGCGCGCGCCGCGAGGAGCTTTGAGGTTCGCAGCCTCGATKAACTCAAGGCGCGCGCGCCCGAAGCCGATGTCCTCGTCGTCTCCGGACTCTGGCGCAACGAGCTGATCGCCGCCTGCCCGCGCCTGCGCTTCGTCCAGTCGATCAGCGCCGGCACGGATCAGTTCGACAAGGCCGCCTTCGCCGCGGCCGGCATTCGCCTCACCAGTGCGCAGGGGGGCAATGAGCGCGCCGTTGCCGAACACGCGATGGCGCTCATCCTGGGCCTTACCCGTCAGATCCACCTCGCTCGCGACAACCAGATGGCAAAGCATTGGCGGCCGATGATCGGTGATCGCGCCCGACGCGAGGACGAGCTCGGCGGCAAGACGCTTGTCATCGTCGGCCTTGGACGGATCGGCCTGCGTTTGGCGAGGTTGGCTGCGGCTTTCGGTCTGCGCATCATTGGTGTGCGCCGCAGCGAGCGGCCCGTATCAGGCATCGATGCGATTGTGGCGACGGACAAGCTGGGCACGGTTCTGGCTGAGGCCGATATCGTGGCGTTGACCTGCCCGCTGACGCCCGAGACCGAAGGACTGATCGGCAGCGAGGCGCTGGCCGCCATGCGTCCGGGCTCTCTCCTGATCAATGTTGCGCGTGGCCGTGTCGTCGACGAGGCGGCGCTGCTGGCGGCGCTGGGTTCGGGGCGCCTGGCTGGCGCCGGACTCGACTGCTTCCATGACGAGCCGCTCCCACCGGCCTCGCCCTTCTGGGGGCAGCCGAACGTCATCGTCACCCCGCACAGCGCCGGCGAGACGCGCGCCTATGAGACGAACGTCGTCGACATCCTCCTCGACAATCTCGACCGGCTGGCGCGTGGCGACGCGGAGTTGCACAACCAGATCGTTTAGATCATGGAACCGGAACGAAGTCCGGTCCCATGATCTGACTGTGATCGCATCGGTCTTCCCGGTTTCGGGCCGATACCTGACCGGGCGGTCGCTTACGCCTCGTGCAGCCGGCGGTAGATGCCGTCGGCCTTGACCAGGTCGGCATGGCTGCCCTGCTCGGCGATCCCGGTCGAATCCACCACCACGATCCGGTCGGCATCGCGGATGGTCGCGAGACGATGCGCGATCATCAGCGTGGTGCGGCCCTGCGACAGATCCGCAAGCGATTGCTGAATGGCGCGCTCGGTTTGCGTGTCCAGCGCCGAGGTCGCCTCGTCCAGGATCAGGATCGGCGGATTCCTCAGGAAGATGCGAGCGATGGCGAGGCGCTGCTTCTGCCCGCCCGAAAGCTTGACCCCGCGTTCGCCGATGATGGTGTCGAGCCCGTCGGGCATCGCCGCGATGACCTCGTCGAGCCGCGCGCGCCGCGCGGCCTCGACGATCTCGGCCTCGCTCGCCTCGAGCCGGCCATAGGCGATGTTCTCGCGCATCGTGCCGGCGAAGAGGAAGACATCCTGCTGCACGATGCCGATCTGCCCGCGCAGCGAGGCCAGCGTCATGTCGCGGATATCGATGCCGTCGATGGTGATGCTTCCGCCGCTGACTTCGTAGAAGCGCGGCAGCAGGGAGCAGATCGTCGTCTTGCCGGCCCCGGACGGGCCGACGAACGCGATCGTTTCGCCCGGCTTGATATGCAGGTCGTGCCGCTGAGCACGGGGCGGCCGGTCTGATATGCGAACGAAACGCCCGCATAGCGGATTTCGCCCGAGAGTCTCGGCGCAGTCACCGCATTCGGTCGGTCGGCGATATCAGGCTCGGTGTCGAGGAACTCGGTATAGCGCCGGAAGCCGGCAATGCCCTTCGGATAGGTCTCGATCACCGAATTGATCTTCTCGATCGGTCGGAAGAACACGGCGATGAGCAGCAGGAATCCGACGAAACCGCCCTGGCTCAGGCTGCCGGTGATGACGAGATAGCTGCCGGCGACCATCACCACCATCTGGGTCAGCCGCATGCTGAGATAGCTCAGCGAGATGGTAGCCGCCATGATGCGGTAGGCATCGAGCTTGGTCTGGCGGTAGTTCTGGTTGTCACGGGCGAAGAGCCGCCGCTCGTGCTCCTCGTTGGCGAAGGCCTGGACGACGCGGATGCCGCCGACATTCTCCTCGATTCGCGCGTTGAAGCTGCCGACCCGCCCGAAGAGCTGCTGCCAGTTATGCGTCATGCGCCCGCCATAGCGGCCGGTCAGCCAGCCGGTCAGCGGCACGATCGCGGCAGTGACGAGCGCAAGCTCGGGGCTGACCATGAACATCAGCACGAAGGCGCCGAACAGGGTCATCATCGCGATGAACAGGTCTTCGGGCCCGTGATGCGCGACCTCTCCGATCTCCTCGAGGTCCTTGGTGAGGCGGGCCACGAGATGGCCGGTCTTCTGGTTGTCGAAAAAGCTGAAGGAGAGCTTCTGCAGATGGTCGAACGCCTTCCGCCGCATCTCGGTCTCGATATTGATGCCGAGCATGTGGCCCCAATAGGTCACGATCGCCATCAGCCCGCTATTGAGCAGGTAGATCACCAGCAGTGCGGCGGCGCAGGCGAGGATCAATCCCCAGTTCTGGCCGGGCAGCAGCCAGTCGATGAAGAACTTCACCGCGATCGGGAAGGCGAGCTCCAGCAGGCCCGACAGCACTGCGCAGGAAAAATCCAGCAGGAAGAGGCCGCGATGCGGTGCGTAATAGGCGAAGAAACGGCGAAGCATGATGACGATGTCTTTTCAAATCCGGATCGCGCACGATTATCCGCGGGTCCAGAGGCCGGAACGGGGCCGGCCCCTTCTATAGGCTCTGGCGTGCCGGAGCGGAATGCCGGCGATGCATGGCCGGGCACTGATCACTCATCGCCAAGCCGGGGCCCGGAGCTCCGCCGCACTCCAGATGGGCCACGTCAGCGATTGTAACGCACCGGCACCGCGAGCGAGATCGTGCCGCCCCCGCCGACGCCGGCAGGAGGCGCCGGGACGGGGCTTGCCCTGCGGATCATGCTGACGGCCTCCTCATCGAGCGTGGCATCGCCGGAGCTACCGGCGAGTCGCGCGGACAGGACACGCCCGCCCCGATCGATCGAGAAGGCAATCTGCACCGTGCCGGGACGCGCGCCGCCCGGGAAGCGCTTGTAGCGATTGAGATGGGCGATCAGCATGCCGCGCCATGACGCCGTCGAGGCGGAGGGCGATGCAGCGGAACCGGTTGGCGCGGAGGAAGGAGCAGCGGCGGGCGCGGCCGAGGCGGGGGGCGCGGCGGCTTCCTTGGCCCGTGGCTTCTCGCGCTCGACCGGCTTGCGGCGCTCCACGATGCGTGGCTTGGGCGGCGTCGGCTTGCGTTCGACGACCTTCGGCTTCTCGGGGGCAGGCGGAGGCGGGGGAGCGAGCACGGCTGCAGCATCGGGCAGCTGCGGCAGTTCGGGCAGCTTGATCTCAGGCTCGGGCAGATGGACCGGCTCGGGTATCACCTCGGGTTCCGGAGGCGGCTCTGGCTCCTTGACCGGCTCGGGAACAGGCTCCGGGGTTGGTGGGGGCGGCTCGGCCTCGGTCGCCTGGGGGGCAAGGGGCAGGTCGGCAGCGGGGGCCTCGGGCGCAACGGAAACCGCCGCAAGCTCGATCATCACGGCAGGCTCGGGCGCRCCGGCCGCAGCCTCTCCCGGCCGCCAGCTCAAGGCCAGCCAGGCAATACCGCCATGCGCCGCCACCACGACGAGCCCAGCCGAACTCCAGCGCAATAGCGCCGGCCAGAGGCGTCGTGATGCGCTGCCATCGAGAGACCCGGTCTTCATGGCTTCACACCCGCGACCGGCGCGGCCGCCTGGCCCGTATCCTCGAGCCCGACCAGCGCGATCTTCAGATAGCCGGCATTGCGCAGGAGGTTCATCACATCCATCAGCTCGCGATAGGCGACAGTCCCGTCGGCGCGCAGGAAGACTCTCTGCTCACGGTCGCTGCTGGTTTGCCGGTCGAGGACACTCTGCAGCGCTTCGCGCGGGACGGGGTCGTTGCCGAGCGCGAGCGAGAGATCGCCCTTCACGGTAAGGAAGACGGGCTTCTCGGGCCGCGGCTGCGGCTGCGCGTTGGAGACGGGCAGATCGACGGCGACATCGACGGTGGAGAGCGGGGCTGCGACCATGAAGATGATCAGCAGCACGAGAATCACGTCGATGAAGGGTGTGACGTTGATCTCGGAGACCTCAGCCAGATCGCCGTCCTGCGGATCCTTGAGCGAAACGGCCATCGTTCACTCCGCCGACATCAGCGGCGGCACCGCATGCAGCGAGCGGCCGGGACGCTGCGCCGCACGCCGCGCACGCTCAAGGTCGCGCGAGAGGTGGCGCAGGACGTCGCCCGAGGCGTCCGACAGCACGGCGCGGTAGCCTGCGATCGAGCGCGAGAAGACATTGTAGATGATGACGGCGGGGATCGCCGCGACGAGGCCGATCGCAGTCGCCAGCAGGGCTTCGGCGATGCCGGGCGCGACCACGGCGAGATTGGTGGTCTTCGACTGCGAGATGCCGATGAAGGAGTTCATGATGCCCCAGACAGTGCCGAACAGGCCGACAAAGGGGGCGGTCGAACCAATCGTCGCGAGCAGGCCGGTGCCCTTCGCCATATCCCGGCCGGCACGCGCCTCGCGCCGTGACAACGCGATCGCAACGCGCTCCTTGATGCCGTCATCCGAGAGATCAGCCGAACGGCGGACTTCATCGCGAGCGGCCTGAACCAGCTCGGCGACGACGCTGCGTCGTGCATGGCCGGCAGAGATCCTCTCGGCGGCGATCTCGAGGCTGTCCGCCTCGTCCAGCCGGCGTGCGGCCAGCCGCGCCCTGGTCTTGGCAGCCATCAGCTCCAGGCTCTTGGCGAGCCAGATCGTCCAGGTCACCAGCGATGCGAAGGCAAGCCCGAGCATCACCGCCTTAACGACGATGTCCGCCGCCATGAACATGCCCCAGGGCGAAAGGTCATGAGGAAGCGCAGCAGCGGCGACCGGGGCGGGAGCTTGCGGTGCCGGCAGTTGCTGGGAAACAGCCGTCTGTTCATGGGCGCCGCTCGGGCTTGCGGCCATGTTCGGCGCCGGCGTCGCAGGCGCGGTCGTCGCGGCTGGGGGGGGCGCCGGCTGCTGGGTGGTCGGCGCGCTTGCTGGCGCCTGCGCGAAGCTTGTTCCGATTGCGGGGCCAATTGTGAGGGACAGTGCCAACAGCAGGCTGCCCGCTGCGCTGCGTTTTGCCCGACCAGCGAGGGTGGTCGTGGCTGTACTGCGGCGGGGCTCGTCCTGGGCACTCATACCGGTTGGCTCTCTGCTGTCAGAATGGTGGGCGGTTCATTTCAAGAGGGTAGGCAATAGTTGTACTATTAATTTAGAAAAAATCTAATCTATGAATACTTCTATGGGCGCGTTACTGGCCACTAACAACGCGAATGTCAAAGATAAAGATTGTGGTTGTGCCGAGTTGTAACGATTGTTTGGGCGGTTCGCGGTCAGGGGCGCCGCAGCCCGGCGTAACACTTTATCGCGTCGCCGCTGCCGACCGGTCGTTCGTTCGCCCATGCCGATGATGTCTGCTCAGGTATTCGCAGGATGGCGTTGTCTCCGGCCGCRAGTCGAAGAATGGTCATCCGGTCGCACCCCGTGATGCCGTCTGCCGGATGACCTGATCTCGATGCCGAGCCTGCCTTCGCCCTTGCCGGTGCCCTCGACGGGGCGCGGACTCGGCCTCATCCTCACCCTCGGCGTGACACAGGTCGCCGGCTATGGCTGCCTCTACTATACCTTCGCGGTGCTGGCCCGGAATATGACCGCAAGCTTCGGATGGGCTCCTGAATGGACCTATGCCGGGTTCGCCGCGAGCCTTCTTGCCGGCGGTGTCGTTGCTCCCGCCGTCGGCCGGCAGGTGGACCGTCGAGGAGCACGGCTGGTGATGACGATCGGTTCGGCCCTTGCCGGGTTGGCACTGCTGGCGCTCGCCGAGGCACGCGGCGGCCCGAGCTATTTCGCGGCGATGATTGCCCTTGGCATGATTTCGACCATGGTCTTCTACGACGCCGCCTTTGCGGCACTGACGCAGTCGCGCGGTGCCGGTGCGCGGCGCTCGATCAGCCAGCTCACTCTGATCGGTGGCTTTGCCTTGACGATCTTCTGGCCCCTGACGACGGCGCTGCTCGCGCAGTTCGACTGGCGCGAGATCTACCGGTTCTACGGCCTGCTACAGCTGGGGCTCTGCGTGCCCTTGCATCTCCTTGGGCTGCCAGGGCGTGTCAAACGGGCCGCAGAGCGCGGGCATGCCGCGAGCGTTCCGGCGTTGCTCCATGCCGATTATCTCGAAGGCGAGGCGCGCCGGCTCGCCTTTGTACTGCTCGCTCTCGCCTTCTCGCTGCAGGGCTTCGTCGTTTCAGCCATGTCGGTGCATCTGCTGAGCATATTGCAGGGGCTAGGCCTGAGCGCTGCAGTCGCGGTCGGCATCGGTGCCATGGTCGGCCCTGCCCAGGTCGCCGGGCGGCTGGCGGAGATGCTGTTCGGCGCTTCTCTCTCGCCGATGACCACGGCATGGGTTTCGGCGGCGATGATGCCGCTCGGTTTCGTCCTGCTGATGACGGGCCAGACGACCGCAGTGCTCGCCGGTCTCTTTGCGATCGCCTACGGGATCAGCGTCGGACTGAGTTCGATCGTGCGTGGAACCGTGCCGCTCCAGCTTTTCGGCCCGGCGGGATACGGCGCGATGCTTGGCAAGCTCTCGGCGCCGGGGCTGGTGGTCAAGGCGGCGGCGCCGCTTGTCTGTGCGGTCTTGATCGAGCGGGCTGGCCTGATGCCAACGGCGGGGCTCATGGTGTTGCTGTCCTTGCTTGCCACCGGGGCCTTGTTCGTGCTCGCGCGCAAGGTCTCCTGACCTGAAGGGATCAGATCCGTCGTGCGCGCCACCATGAACGGACGGCGTCGCGCGTGCGCAGCATGAAGGCATGGATCGGACTGCGCCTCACCCAGTMCAGCGTGCGCGCACGCAAATCGGTGATGACAGCCATTCCGCGCGCGAACCAGCTGATGGTGAGGAGCTTCTTTCGGCCGGCATTGTAGATGCGCTCGACGATCACGAAGCTCGCCAGATACGCCAGCCCGAGCATGATCAGGCCGCTGATCACATGGCCGCGCGCGATCACGATGAGGCTGACGAGCTTGAGAGGCTCGACGACCGCGAACGGCGCTGCCAGCAGCGCCAGGATCGCAAAGCGCGGCATGCGGGCGATCGCCGCCTCGGCGCGTGCCACGAACCGCCGTTCCGACAGCCAGCGAATGGCCGGGCGGTAGAGCGGGCGCGCGAGCTCGTCGAACAGGATCAGGAACGAGATCAGGCCTCGTAGCGGCAGCGCAGCAACGCGGCCGATGGCGGCTGCCAGACGATGGAGAGGTGACGATGCCATCGATCCTTCCTTGCCGCCCGCGTGATGCAACAGCAAGCAGAAATGCCGCGCCTCCCAGCCGCGGATGGCTGGAAACCCGCTGTCATCATCCCTGGCGTCGGTTCCGTCGCCAGGGATGTCGCAACGATTGAGACGACCCGGGCGTTGATCGCCCCGATCGCGGCGACCTCAGTCGGTGAAGACGACCGTCTTCTTGCCGTTCAGAACGACGCGGTCCTCGAGATGATGCAGCACGGCGCGCGCCAGCACCCGCCGCTCGATATCGCGGCCCTTGCGCACCAGCGCGTCGGGCGTATCGCGATGCGAGATGCGCTCGACATCCTGCTCGATGATCGGACCCTCATCGAGATCGGGCGTCACGTAATGGGCGGTCGCGCCGATCAGCTTCACGCCGCGCTCATGCGCCTGATGGTAGGGCTTGGCGCCCTTGAAACCGGGCAGGAAGGAATGATGGATATTGATGCAGCGACCAAGCAGCTTGGCCGAGAGCCCGTCCGACAGGACCTGCATATAGCGCGCAAGCACGACGAGATCGGTCCGGGCCTCCTGTACGAGCTGCCAGATCTGGGCCTCCTGCTCCATCTTGGTCTGTCGGGTGATCGGCAAATGATGGAAGGGCAGGTCACCGATATCGGTCGAGGCGATGCTGTCGCGACCGTGGTTAGAGATGATGCCGGCGATCTCCATCGGCAGCTCGCCGATGCGCCAGCGATAGAGCAGGTCGGCGAGGCAGTGGTCGAATTTTGAGACCAGCAGCATCACGCGCTTCCGCACATGCTGCTCGCGCAGCGTGAAATCCATGGCGAAGCGCCGGGACAGTTTCCCGAAGGCTTCCGTGATCTCGGCGTGCGACCTGCTCTCGGCGAGGCGCTCGAAGACGACGCGCATGAAGAAGCGGCCCGTTTCGGTGTCGTCGAACTGCTGTGCGTCTCGGATGTTGCAGCCGGCCTCGAACAGCAGCGTCGAGACGGCGGCGACGATGCCGGGACGGTCGGGGCAGGAAAGGGTGAGGATCGAAATGCGGTCGGACATGGCTGATGCCGCCCTTCGAGGGGCGGCCCTTCGCTGGGACAATGGGACGGGTTTCGGGTTGGAGGGCGCGCGACGCGCTGCGCTCAACCTCGTCCCGTTGCCGTCACCCTGCAGCCGAACTCCGCCGCGGAGGCGGAAAGCCAGGACCAGAAACTGCCTGCCATGCTGCGTGCGACCATGATCTCGAAAACGGCGTCACCGGATTCCGGATCGTCAGTGATCCGCCAGAGATGCACACCCATATAAGCGATGCTTGTCAAGGCGGCGGCACCGGCGGGGAAGACGGAAGGGTGCAGATCGAGCATGCAGCCCTTCGCCAACGTCTCGCGCAGCTTCGGTCCGGAAAGCCGCAGCGCAGCCCGCCCGTCGGACTGGTCGGAGACGGCCGCGAGCGGCGCGAGATCGCGCAGCAGCTCATCGAAACCGTTCCGATCCGTCGCGATCAGATGCCACTGATCCGGGCCGGCCCAGACCAGACTGTGGCTCGTGCTGGAGACGATGCGCGGCGTCACCGGCAGGCCGAGCCCGGTGCGGCGCTGGAGCGCCTGCGTGAGCACCTCATCCCGACCCTCCCCAGCAATCAGGCTGGCGATGCCGAGGCCGTCGCGCGCCTCGATCGTGATGCCGGGCTGCCCGGCGGCACCAAAGGCGCCCGAGGCCAGAATGCCGGCCCAGGAGCCGCGTGGCGTCCAGGCAGTTGTCACGGCGTCAGCCATGGAGGCGCGCTCCTTCGGGATCGACGAAGACCGGATTGCAGATTTCGAGGACGATATCGCCGTTGCGCACCGGGTCGACGGCGCGGATGCGTTCGCCGATGCGTTTCGGGCCATTCTTCAAGAAGCCGAGGCCGATCCAGTGCTTCAGCACCGGGGAATAGGCGACCGAGGTCATGTAGCCCTCGTCATGCTCCATCGCCGCAGGCTTGCCGAGGCCGATGAAATGCGCGCCGGCTCGCAGTCGTTGCCCGATTTCCACCGGCCTGAAGCCGACCAGGGCGGGACGATCCGGTTCGATCAGGGCTTCGCGCCTTGCCATGACGCGACCGACAAAGTCCTTCTTGGCGGACATCATCCGGCCCAGGCCAAGATCGCGGGCCGTGGTCTGGCCGTTGAGCTCGTTGCCTGCGACATGGCCCTTCTCGATGCGCATCACACCGAGCGCCTCGGTGCCATAGGGCGTGATACCGTACGGCGCCCCTGCCGACATAAGGGCACGCATCATTGCATCGCCATGATCGGCCGGGACGGCGAGCTCATAGGCGAGCTCGCCCGAGAAGGAGATCCGGAACAGCCGCGCCGGGATGCTGCCACCGACCGTGACGCTGCGCGCCGCGAGATAGGGGCAAGCTTCGTTCGAGAGATCGTGTTGCGCATCGACGACGCCGCGCAGAACATCGCGGGCCTTCGGTCCCGCAACCGCGGCCTGCGCCCACTGCTCCGAGACTGAGACCATGCGGACATCGAGCGTCGGCCAGAGCACCTGATGGCAGAATTCGAGATGCTGCATCACCTTGGCGGCGTTCGCCGTGGTGGTCGTCATCAGGAAATGCGTCTCKGCCAAGCGCGAGGTCGTGCCGTCATCCATGACGAAACCGTCTTCGCGCAGCATCAGTCCATAGCGCGCCTTGCCTACGGGCAAGGCCTTCCAGCCATTGATATAGACCCGCTCCAGGAACTCGGCGGCATCATCGCCCTGGATGTCGATCTTGCCGAGGGTCGAGACGTCGCAGATGCCGACGCCATTGCGCACGGCGAGCACCTCGCGATTGACGGTGGTCAGCCAGTGGTCCTCACCTGCTTTCGGATAATACTGCCCGCGCAGCCAAAGCCCGGTCTCGACGAAGACGGCKCCCTGGTCCTTCGACCATTGATGGGTGGGCGCCAGCCGCATCGGCCGGAAATCCGGGCCGCGATGGTGTCCGGCAAGCGCACCGATGGCGACCGGCGTATAGGGCGGCCGGAAGATCGTCGTCCCCGTCTCGGGAATGGTCTTGCCCGTTTGCTCGGCCATGATCGCGAGGCCGGAGATATTCGAGGTCTTGCCCTGGTCGGTCGCCATCCCGAGCGTGGTGTAACGCTTCAGGTGTTCGACCGGTCGGAACCCCTCGCGCGCCGCCAGCTCGACATCGGTATCGGTCACGTCGTTCTGGAAATCGACGAAAGCCTTACCCTTGCCGCCCTTGACCCGCCAGAGCGGAGAAACCGAGACCGCTTCAGGATCGGTCTTCGCTGCGGAGGCCAGCGGCTTCGCCGCGAAACCGCAATCGGCCGCAGCTTCGCTGCCGAGGCGGGCGCCGTCCGCCAGTGCCTGCGCCAGGCTGAAATGCCCGGCAGCGCTGCCGGCGGCGCTGAGCCCGGCCGGCATCGTGCCCGGCACGAAGGCTTGGATCGCCTCGTCCCAGATCGGCCGCGTGTTCTGATGCGAGGTCAGGTGCAGCGTCGGGTTCCAGCCATTCGAGACGGCAAGCAGATCGCAGGCAAGGCTTGTCTCGCGGCCGGACGCGTCGCGGATCGTGACCTGCTTGAGGGCCTTGCCGCCGGAGGCGCGGCTGACCGCGCTGCCGGCGAAGACGCGCGCGCCGATCGCGTTTCCGAGTGCGACCAATGCCGAACCCACCTGCGGACGCGGATCGACGATCGCTACGACCTTCGCGCCGGCAGCGGCCAGATCACGGGCCGTGGCCCAGCCATCGTCGCCGGCCGTGAAGACCACCGCCTCGCGCCCGGGCAGTACGGCGTAGCGATTGAGATAGGTCCGCACCGCACCTGCCAGCATGACGCCGGGGGTGTCGTTGCCGGCAAAGACGACAGGCCGTTCGATCGCGCCAGCCGCCAGCACCGCGCGTTTGGCGCTGATGCGCCAGGAGCGCTGACGTGGCTGATACGCGGCTGGCACCGGCAGATGGTCGCAGACGCGTTCGACAGCGCCGTAGATGCCGTGATCATAGACGCCAAACACTGTCGTGCGTGTCATGATCCGGACATCGGGAAGGCTGGCGAGTTCCGCCAGCGCGTCGGCGACCCATTCGGAGCCGGCGCGGGCGTCGATCTCGCGCTTGTCGGCGATCAGCCGGCCGCCCGGTCGAAAATCCTCATCGCACAGGATGACGCGGGCGCCGCTGCGGCCGGCCGCCAGCGCGGCAGAGATCCCGGCCGGCCCACCGCCAATGACGAGGACGTCGCAAAAGGCGAACGCTTTCTCGTAATGGTCGGGATCGTCCTCCATGGCGGCGCGGCCAAGGCCGGCGGCGCGGCGGATCAGCGGCTCGTAGAGTTTTTCCCAGAAGGCCGCCGGCCACATGAAGGTCTTGTAGTAGAAGCCCGCGGTCAGCGCCGGCGCGAGCAGCGAGTTGATCGACAGGATGTCGAAATCGAGCGACGGCCAGCGGTTCTGGCTCTGCGCCTCGAGCCCGTCATAGAGCTCGGCCACGGTCGCTCGCGTATTGGGCTCGCGGCGCGCGCCGGCGCGCAGTTCGACGAGTGCATTCGGCTCCTCTGGACCTGCCGAAAGGATGCCGCGGGGCCGGTGGTACTTGAAGGATCGGCCGACGAGGCGCACGCCATTGGCCAGAAGGGCGGCAGCAAGGGTGTCGCCGGCATAGCCCTGATGGGAACGGCCGTCGAAGCGGAAGCTGACGACGTTCGCCCTGTCGATCAGGCCGCCATCGCCGCGGCGGAAGGGCTGCTTCGCGCTCATGCCCTATCTCCCGTGGCGCGCGCCCTGGCCGTCTCGACGGTCTCGATGGCGTGGGTCCTCGTGTCGCGCGTCACGACCAGCCAGGCATGGCAGCCGGCGCCGTGATACCAGAGCTCGCGATGCCGCCCGGCCGGGTTGTCGCGCTGATAGACATAATCGTGCATCGCCGCTTCCGTCGTTGCCATTCCCTCGGGGCGCTGCGGATTGGCGTCACCGAGATAGGTGAATTCCTGGACGTCGCGGGCGCCGCAATGGGGACAGGTAATGCGCATGGAGAAAGGTTCCTGAGCCGGCTCAGTGCAGGTTCGGCTGGGCGCCAGCGCCCTTTTCGTCGATGAGGCGGCCCGTCGCGAAGCGGTCGAGCCGATAGGCGGTCGCGACCTCATGGGGCTCGTCGCGGGCGATCAGGTGGGCGAAACACCAGCCGGAGGCCGGCGTCGCCTTGAACCCGCCATAGCACCAGCCGGCATTGAGATAGAGGCCCTGGACCGGGGTGTGGTCGATGATCGGCGAGCCGTCCATCGACATGTCCATGATGCCGCCCCAGTGACGCAGCATGCGGATGCGGCCAAGGCCCGGCCATAAGGCCATGGCCGATTCCATCACGTCCTCGATCACCGGCAGGTTGCCGCRCTGGGCGTAGGAATTGTAGCCATCGATATCGCCGCCGAAGACGAGCCCGCCCTTGTCTGATTGGCTGATGTAGAAATGCCCGGCGCCATAGGTGACGACGTTGTCGATCAGCGGTTTCACGCCCTCGGAGACGAAGGCCTGCAGCACGTGGCTTTCGATTGGCAACCGCATCCCGGCCATCCCGGCGAGCCGCGAGGAGTTGCCGGCGACCGCAAGTGCGACCTTCCTGGCCCTGATCGCGCCACGCGTCGTCTCGACGCCGGTGATGCGGCCGCCTTCGATCGTCAGTCCGGTGACTTCGCAATTCTGCACGATATCGACACCGCGCTGGTCGGCGGCACGGGCGTAGCCCCAGGCGACGGCATCATGCCGGACGGAGCCGCCACGGCGCTGCAGAAGACCGCCCTGGATCGGGAAGCGGCCATCCCGGTAGTTCAGGAAGGGCGCCATGGCACGGACCTGCTCGCGGTCGAGCAACTCGGCATCGACACCGGCAAGCCGCATGGCATTGCCGCGCCTGGCATAGGCGTCGCGCTGGGGGTCGGAATGGTAGAGGTTCAGCACGCCGCGCTGGCTGACCATCGCGTTGTAGTTGATGTCCTGCTCCAGCCCCTCCCAGAGCTTCAGCGACCATTCGTAGAACGGGGTATTGCCGGGCAGCAGATAGTTGGAGCGGATGATCGTGGTATTCCGCCCGACATTGCCGGAGCCGATATAGCCCTTCTCGATCACCGCGACATTGGTGATGCAGTGCTGGCTCGCGAGGTAATAGGCCGTTGCCAGCCCATGGCCGCCGCCGCCGATGACCAGGACGTCGTATTCCGCCTTCGGCGCAGCATCGCGCCAGGCCGGGGTCCAGCCACGGTGACCCTTGAGTGTCTGTGCGGCGAGGGAGAAAATCGAATAGCGCATCGGGGCACCCGGGACGTCTATGCCGGACAGGAATTCGCGCCGGGCTTGTCATCCTGAGATTGACGAACATAGTCTGACGGACATGACTATCAGCGACGCGATCTTGACCAGTAACGACAGGCGTGAAGAAGAGGCGCCGACCCATGTCGGCTTCCTGCTGATTCCGGATTTTGCGCTGCTGGCCTATGCAACGGCGATCGAGCCGCTGCGCGCCGCCAACCGGCTCTCGGGGCGGGACCTGTATCGTTGGAGCCACGTCTCGATCGACGGATCACCGGCGCCTGCCTCCAATGGCGTCCGCATCCAGCCTGATTTCGCTGTCGGCGATGACGCCCGTCTCGACTACGTCTTCGTCTGCGCTGGCGGAAACCCTGCCGCCTTCCAGCACCAGCCCACCTTCGCCTGGCTCAGGCAGCTGGCGCGCCGCGGGGTGAAGCTCGGAGGTATCTCGGGCGGACCCTATATCCTGGCGCGCGCCAATGTGCTGACGGGCTACCGCTTCACCATTCACTGGGAACATGCGCCAGCCTTCATCGAGGACTATCCGGAGCTCGATCTGCGGCGTTCGCTCTACGAGATCGACCGTGACCGCCTGACATCGAGCGGCGGCACAGCCCCGCTCGATATGATGCATGCCGTCATCGCACGCGAGCATGGCAGCGAACTGGCTCTCGCCGTCAGCGAGTGGTTCCTTCAGACCCATGTACGCGAAGGCGAGGGGCCGCAGCGCATGCCGCTGCGCGAGCGGCTCGGCGTCAGCCATGCGCCGCTTCTACGGGTTGTCGGGCGCATGGAGCAGAATCTCGAAACGCCGCTTTCGCGCGGCGAACTCGCGCGTACGGCCGGCGTCTCGCTGCGCCAGTTGGAACGGCTGTTCCGCTTGCATCTCGGGCGTTCGCTCGGAGAGCACTATCTCGGCCTCAGGCTGGAGCGGGCCCGCCATCTCCTGCGCCAGACCAGCCTGTCGGTGCTGGAGGTCGCACTCGCTTGCGGCTTTTCGAGCGCGAGCCATTTTTCTCGCGCCTATCGCGCCCGCTTCAATCACCCGCCGCGCGGCGAACGTGTCCCTTACCGAACGGCGGTTTGACGCTGAGCGTCAAGAAACCGTCGCATGACGACAATTCGAAATGGGGATAGGTCGAAACTCTAGGCCCCAACAGAACAACGGGGACCGGTTGCCATGAAACGTACCTTCACGCTCGCGCTCGCCTGCGCCGCGATGCTCGCCGCGATGCCGGCATTCGCGCAGGACTCGCTCGCCAAGATCAAGGAAAAGGGTGTCCTCACCGTCGGCGTGAAGAACGACTACAAGCCATGGGGCTTCCTTGAGCCGTCCGGCAAGATCGTCGGGMTCGAGATCGATCTCGCACAGGCGGTCGCCGACAAGATCGGTGTCAAGCTGGAAATGCTCCCGGTCATCGCCGCCAACCGCATGGAATTCCTCAAGCAGGGCCGTATCGACATGGTCCTGGCGACGATGGGCGACACGCCTGAGCGCCGCAAGGTCGTCGGCATGGTCGAGCCGAATTACTATGCCAGCGCCACCAATGTGCTGGCTCCCAAGAGCGCCAATCTGAAGAAATGGGAAGATCTGAAGGGGCGCAAGGTCTGCGGCGTCCAGGGAGCTTATTATAACCGCCGCGTCTCGCAGCTCTATGCGCCTGAACTCGTGGTTTTCCCCTCGCTGCCGGATGCGCTGAATGCTCTGCAGGGCAATAACTGCGTCGCCTTCCTGTTCGACGACACGCTGATCGTCTCGACGTTGGCCGCGGGCGATCCGAAATGGGCGAATTACGAAATGCCGCTGGCTTCGGAAGATCCGCAGCTCTGGGCGATCGGCATTCGCCTCGAGGACATGGACGGTCCCTTCGGCAAGCTGGTCAAGGATATGTCGGTCGACTGGCACAAGAGCGGCAAGCTGCTCGAACTCGAGACCAAATGGGGCATCAAGCAGAGCCCCTATCTGATCGAGACCAACAAGAAGCTGAAGTCAGCTTCGTAACGCGGTCGCGCTCGATCGGCTGCGTTGATGCAGCCTCAGACACGTCATCCCGGGTTTGACCCGGGATCCATCGCCGCGCGGTGCGAGGGATCCCGGCATTCCGCGTCCTGGCATCTCGGATGACGATAGGCCTTCGGCTGAAACGGTGCTGCGGCATGAGCAGGTTTTCTTGATCGCGTCCTTCTTCCAGTGGCTGAACGATACGCAGGGGCTGAATTTCTCGGTCTTCTACGATGCGTTCGACCGTTCACGCTTCCTGACCGGGTTGTGGACCACGACCTATATCTGCGTGGTCTCGATCATCGCATCGATGGCGCTAGGCCTGATCGGTGTCTGGCTCGCCGGCGGCAATTCGCGCTCCGGTCGACTCGTGGTGCGCGTCTATGTGCAGTTCTTCCGCAATACGCCGCCGCTGGTGCAGCTCTCCTTCTTCTACTTCGCCGTGGCGAGCCTGTTGCCGACGGTGAGCGATGGTTTTGGCGGCCAGTCGCCGCTGGTCTCCGGGACCGGCTGGGCGATCATCGCATTCTCGCTCTTCGCCGGCGCCTTCAACGTCGAGATCTTTCGCGCCGGCATCGAGGCCGTGCCATCGACGACGGTCGAAGCGGCCGAGTCGCTCGGCTATACCCGTCTGCAGCTCTATCTCCATGTCGTGCTGCCGCTCGCCTTCCGCATTTGCCTGCCGGCGCTGAACAACAACCTGATCAATCTCGTGAAGACCACGACGCTGGCCTATGCCATCGGCGTGCCGGAGCTGCTCTATGCGGCCTCGCAGATCTGGTCCGAGGTGTTCAACGTCCGGGAGATGATGAACGTTCTGCTCGTCACCTATGTCGTGCTGGTGGCGGTGCTGGTCTGGATCATGGGCCGCTGGGAGCGGTCGATGCGCATTCCGGGATATTCGACATGAGGTCCGGCTCAACCGATCTGCCGGTGCTCAAGCCGTACCGCGCCCCTGCGCCGATCGCCCCCTCGGGTTTCGCCGCGCCGATGATGTTGGGCGGCGGCACGCTGACTGTCTTCGTCATCCTGTTCGGCGCTTCGCTGGCTCTTGCGCAGGTCACGGCGCGTCCGGCTGGCGAAGGTGCGGCCACCGTGCTGCTGCGCTGGGCGCCGCTTATCTTCCAGGGTTTCCTGTTCAATATCCTGATCAGCTTCCTCTCGATGGCGCTCGGCACCGTCGTCGGTGTGCTCGTCGGCATCGCGCAGGTCTCGCTGGTCGCGCCGGTCCGCAAGACCGCCTGGGGCGTAACGCAGTTCTTCCGCAACGCGCCCTGGCTGGTGCTGCTGTTCTACGCGATGTTCCTGTTGCCCTTCGAATTTCAGCTGTTCGGCATCACGATCGCCTTCCCAGCCTGGGTGAAGGCGGTCATCGGACTTGCGCTGCCGGTCGCGGCCAATGTCTCCGAGATCGTGCGCGGCGGTATCAAGTCGATTCCCGCCGGCCAGTGGGAATCCGCCGATGCGCTCGCCTTCACGCGGGCGCAGACGATGTGGATGATCATCCTGCCGMAGGCCTTCAAGCGGATGCTCCCACCCTGGATGAACCTCTATGCGATCCTGACCATGGCGACGACATTGATTTCGGTGGTCGGCATCCAGGACGCGCTCTCCGTCACCCGCGCGGCGCTGATCGCCGAGAGCCGGCCGGAATTGATGATCCCGATGTATCTGCTGCTGCTCCTGATGTTCTTCGCCTATTGCTACCCGATCGCGCGGGCGACGCTGGCGCTGGAGCGGCGCTTCAACGTGAAAGCTTGAGCCATGGCGAGCCGTCATCAACTGGGCGAGCCCGTCGTCGTAGTCGAGGGGGTCGAGAAATCCTTCGGCAGCTTTTCCGTCCTCAGGGATGTCAGCCTGACTGTCCGGCGTGGCGAGACCGTCTGCATCATCGGCCCGTCCGGTTCAGGCAAGTCGACGCTGCTGCGCTGTATCAATGGGCTGGTGCCGATCAGCAAGGGCTCGATCAGGCTCGCCGGTCGCGAGGTGAACGATGCGAAGCTCGACAAGCTGGCGCTGCGTCGCGACGTCGGCATTGTCTTCCAGCAATACAACCTCTTTCCTCACAAGACCGCGCTTCAGAACGTGATGATGGCGCCGATCCATGTGCTGAAGCAGGACAAGGTCGAAGTCGAGGAGCGGGCGCGCAAGCTTCTCGCCAAGGTCGGCCTTTCGCAGAAGCTCGCGACCTATCCCGGCGAGCTTTCGGGCGGTCAGCAGCAGCGGGTCGCGATTGCGCGGTCGCTGGCGATGAACCCGAAGGTGATGCTGTTCGACGAGGTCACCGCCGCGCTCGATCCCGAAACCAAGAAGGAGGTGCTGGTGACGATCCAGGACCTCGCCGCAGAAGGGATGACATGCATCCTCGTCACCCATGAAATGGGCTTCGCGCGTGAGGTGGCCGATCATATCTATTTCACCGATGGCGGCCTGATCGTGGAACATGGTTCGCCGGCGGATGTGTTCGGCAATCCACGCGAAGAGCGCACGAAGGGGTTTCTGGACAAGGTATTGTAGCAAGCCGTCGTCAGTCCGGCTCTTCCCCGCGTCTCGATCCGACGGTTTCCGCGTGCCTGCCATGCAGTGGCAGGGCCTATGTCGTCTGCGGATGCCTCTCTAACACTAGCGAGGAAGCGAGGGAGAAATCATGCTGGACTGGACACGGGCCGAGGCGGAAGCAGCCGCTATCACGAAGAGCTGGGCCGATCAGGCAGGGCCAGGTGGTGCGGTCGTCATCTTCGATGCGGAGCGACGGCTTGAGGCCTGTGCCGGCGGTTTCGCCAATCTGGAACAACAGACGCCCTTCACGGCGGATACGCCCAATCGTCTGGCCTCGATCAGCAAGCATTTCATGGCGGCGACGCTGCTGCTGGAAGGCATATCGCTCGACGCACCACTCGGCAGCCTGCTGGATGGTTTGCCTGCCGCCATAGCCGCCGTGCCTCTCGGCCGCGCACTTGACATGACCGGCGCCCTGCCGGACATGATGGAGACCCTGTGGCAGCTCGGCGTGCCCTACACCACGAGCCTCAGCGCGCCTGAGATTCACGGTTTCGCTCAGCGCCTGCCGGGCATCAATGCCGTGCCCGGCCAGGAGATGGCCTATTCCAATACCGGCTGGCGCCTGGCGCAGTCGGTGCTGCCGGCCCAGCGCAGCATCACCTATCGCGAAGCCCTGCGGCTGCGCCTGTTCGGGCCTCTCGCCCTGCCCTTCGTCTTCCCGGAGGATGAGAGCGAGATCGTGCCGGATCTCGCAACTGGCTACTGGCATGATGGCGTCAACTGGCGGCGTGGACGCTACGGCTTCCAGTTCTCTGCCTCAGGCGGGCTTGTCGGCAGCGCATCGGCGCTGGCGATCTGGGCGTCCGATCTGATGGCCGGGCGCGGGCCGCTCGCCGGCCTGTTCGAGAAACTCACCGCGCCGCGCCAGTTCGCGGATGGTCGCGAGAGCGGCTACCGCCTCGGCCTGGTCAGCACTCCGCTTCTCGGTACCACGGTGATCGGCCATGGCGGATCACTCACGGGCTACCGCAACCACTTCCTGATGGCGCCCGAGCATGGTGTCGGCGTCGTCGTGCTGAGCAATCGTGAGGAGGAGGCGCTCTGGCCGGCGTTGCGTGTGCTTGCGGCACTTCTGGGCGAAGCGCTGCCCGAGGCACCGAAGGCTGGGCCGACCGGCCTCTATGTCGGAGAGGAAGGGTCCTTCTGGGCCGAGCTCGCTGGAGACTCGATCGGCGTCATGGGCGGGCATGAGCGTCTCGTCGTCGGCGAGAACGGCAGGTTGAGAAGCCTGCCTTCCTATCTCGACATCGAGCTCCGCACGCTCGGCGAAGACGAGATTCGGGCGCGGATCGGCGGTGTCGAGCGTCGTCTTCTGCGCGTTCCGGCCGCCACGCCGCTCGACCCGCGCCTTGTCGGCCGCTGGCGCGAGCGCAGCTTCGGCGTCGAGATCACGGTTGAAGCGGACGGCACGGCCCAATGGCCCTGGGCCGAGCCGGTCGGCATGACCACCCGGCTGACCCCCTTGCCGGGAGGCCGCGCGCTCGCCGATCTTGTTCATGGTCCCTGGCGGCACCGGCCTTGCTTGTGGCTGCAGCCGGACGGCTCCCTGCGCGTCGACAGCCATCGGGCGCGTGTCCTGCTATTCGATCGTGTCGACGACGTTGGAGGTACCCGATGATCCGTTCCCGCCTTGCCGGATTGTTGCTTTGCGCCGCGTCGCTGACGCTCGGTCTCGAGGCACAGGCCCAGCCGGCTCCGAGCCGCACCTTGCGTGTCGCGCCGCATGCGGATCTCAAGACGCTCGATCCCGTTGCCGCTTCGATCGTCATCACCCGCATGCATGGGCTGATGATCTACGAGACGCTGTTCGCCTGGGATTCAAAGCTGCAGCCGCACCCGCAAATGGTCGAGAGCTTCTCGACTGCTCCCGACAAGCTGTCCTGGAGTTTCACGCTGCGGCCCGGCCTCAAGTTCCATGACGGCCAGCCGGTCACGACCCGCGACGTCATCGCTTCGCTTAAGCGCTGGATGGCGCGCGACACGATCGGCGGCAAGCTCGGCGAGTATACGGAAGGGTTGGAGACGGTCGACGACCGGACCTTCACGCTAAAGCTGAAGCGGCCGATGGCACTCGTGCCTTTCGCACTCGGCTCGGCGGTCGGCCAGATCCCTGTGATCATGCGCGAGAGCGATGCCAAGAGCGATCCGATGAAGCCGGTCACAGAAGCGATCGGCAGCGGCCCTTTCCGCTTCAACCGGGCGGAATGGCGCAGCGGCGCGCGCGTCGTCTACGATCGCAACCCCGATTATGTGCCGCGCTCGGAACCGGCCGACGGTCTGGCGGGAGGCCGCGTCGTCAAGCTCGACCGCGTCGAATGGATCATCATGCCGGACGCCGCGACGGCGGCCGCTGCGATCCAGACCGGCGAGATCGATATCTGGGAGCAGCCGAGCCAGGACCTGATCTCGACCATCGCCAAGACCCGCGACGTCAAGGTCGAACGCTACTCGAACCTCGCCAACCAGGTGATGCTGCGGCCGAACCACCTCTATCCGCCGTTCAACAATCCCAAGGCCAGGCTCGCCCTGGCCTATGCCACGGACCAGGCCGATTTCCTCGCCGCCGGGTTCGGGGACGAGGAGTGGTGGAAGCGCTGCAATGCCTATTTCGTCTGTGGTGGGCCAAACGGAACCGAAATCGGCTCCGAAGCCTATGCCAAGCCCGATCTTGCAACCGCGAAGAAGCTGCTCGCCGAGAGCGGCTACAAGGGCGAGAAGCTGGTGCTGAGCACTTCGAACGACATCGCCCCGATCGGTCGCATGGCCGAGGTCGCGGCGCAGTCGCTCAAGGAGGTCGGCTTCAATGTCGATGTCCAGTTTGCCGATTGGGGCACCGTCACCACCCGCCAGCAGAATCGCGGCACCGTGGATCAGGGCGGCTGGAACCTGTTCGTCACCTATGCGTCGGGCGCGACCATGCAGTCGCCGATGACCAATATCGGCACCAATATGGGCTGCGAGAAGGCGTGGGCGGGCTGGCCCTGCGATGCCGAGGCCGAACGGCTGCGTGGCGCTGTCGTCGATGCTCCGGACGAGGCAAGCGGCAAGCTCGCGATCGAAGCGTTGCATCGCCGACTCACGGAAGTGCAGCCGTACCGTGTGCTCGGTCAGTTCGACCAGCCCTACGCCCGCCGCAGCACTATTTCAGGCGTGCTCGCCGCACCGGTTATGCTGTTCTGGAACATCGAGAAGAAGTAAGCAGCCAGCACTGACGGCTGCGGTCGATGCGCGGTCCGGGGCGAGGCTTCTCTCGCCCTGGACCACAAGATCGGAACATTCTGCCGGCGGCAGGGCCAATCCCGGCAGGATGGGGCGCCTCCGGGTGCCAGACGGGCACGGATTGCGAGCTGCCCCTCTGCTAGATTTGCGCTTATCCCTCCTGTGCGGTCCGATCGACGGCCGCTTCAATCACGTGGCTTGTCATGACGACTGTCGAAACGGTTCTGGCCGATCTTGTGGCCTTTCCCTCTGTTTGCCGGACGCCGAACGCGGCGATCATCGAGCATGTCCGCCGATACCTCGCGAGCCATGGTGTCGAGAGCGTCATCGTCCCGGGGCCGGAAGGGGATCGCGCCAATCTCTTCGCCACCATCGGACCGCGTGAGCCGGGCGGGATCATTCTCTCGGCCCATCTCGACGTCGTGCCTGCTGCCCCCGAGGGCTGGGTCGGACAGCCCTTCGCCTTGCGCCGCAATGGCGACCGCCTGATCGGGCGCGGCGCTGTCGACATGAAGGGGTTTGTGGCCAGCGTGCTGGCGAGCGTGCCGGATCTCACCTCGCGCCGGCTGGTGCGGCCGGTCCACATCGCGCTCTCCTATGACGAGGAGGTCGGCTGCGTCGGCGTTCGTCACCTGATCGCGCGGCTGCCGGAGCTTTGCCCCAGGCCGGCTGGTTGCATCGTCGGCGAGCCGACCGATCTCCATCCCGTCTTGCGTCACAAGGGCAAGATCGCTCAACGCGTCACGGTCGAGGGCAAGGCCGGGCACTCGTCGCGGACCGATCTCGGCGACAATGCCATTCACTACGCTGCGGAGTTGATGGCTGCCGTGCATGCCGAGGCGCGCCGGCATGCGGTGGAGGGCCCCTTCGCCGACAGCTTTGCCCCGCCCTATTCCACGATCCAGGTCGGCACGGTGCGGGGGGGAACCGGCATCAACATCGTTCCGGCGCAATGCGTCTTCGAGGTCGAGGCTCGCGCCATCGCTGGACAGGAGCCGGCCGGACTGCTTGCCTTCCTGCCGCGCGAGGCGGAGCGGATCCATGCGGCTGCTGTCGCGGATGGGCACAATGTMGTCTTCGGCTTCGAGACGATGAGCGACTATCCGCCGCTCGATCTGCCCGATGAGGATCCGTTGGTCGGGTTGACCGAGGACGTCTGCGGGAAGCCGCGCCAGCAGGCCGTCAGCTTCGGGACCGAGGCCGGGCTCTTTCAGGCCGCGGGCATCCCTGCAATCGTCTGCGGGCCGGGTGACGTGAACAGGGCGCATAAGCCCGAGGAGTATATCACCGATGCGGAACTGGCCGGCGCGATGGCCATGATTGCGCGGATTGGCGATCGTTTGTCCTCCTGACTCAGGCTGTCAGCGCAGTTCTGGTTRATCGCCTGAGGCCGTGCATGAATGTCGGCACGGATCATCCGGAGGAGACTGACCATGCCTGATCGCCAGCGTGTCGAGGCTTTTGTCGCAGCCGTCGTGAGTGGCGATCATGTCGGCGCCATCCGCGACTTCTACTGCGAGGATGCTTCGATGCAGGAGAACGGCGCCGAGCCGCGCCGCGGACGCGACGAATTGATGGCGCATGAGGCCAGGGCACTCGTCCGGCTCAACCGGATGCACACACATCCCGCCCGGGCCGTGCTGGTCGATGGTGACCGGGTCGTGATTCACTGGATCTTCGATGCCACCGACAAGCAGGGTGTGACGCGGCGGCTGGAAGAACTCGCGATCCAGCGCTGGCGCGGCGACCGCATCGTCGAGGAGCGCTTCTTCTACGATACCGGATCGGCCTGGCAGGTCGTCGAGCCTGTGCGTTAGATGTCCATCAGGGCAGAGAGCACCGGCAAGCCGGAGCGGTTCAAGCTGGTCGTGTCAGTCTATGTGATCTTTGGGCGGGGGAGCGAACTCCTGCTGCTGCGGCGCGCGAACACGGGTTACGAGGACGGCAATTACGGTCTCGTCTCCGGGCATCATGACGGCAGCGAGCCGCTGCGAGCAGCGGCCGCGCGCGAAGCGAAGGAGGAGGCGGGCGTCGAGATCGATCCGGCCAGCCTGACCTTCGCAACTGTGCTCCACCGATCGCAGGACGAGGAGCGGCTGGATTTCTTCTTCGAGGCGCGCAGGTGGCAGGGCGAGCTTCGCAATGCCGAGCCTGAGAAATGCGCCGAACTGGCCTGGTTCCCCATCGATGGCTTGCCGGAGAACACGATTGCCTATGTTCGCGAGGCCATCGCCCATTGGCAGTCCGGCACTCGCTATTGCGAGTTTTGGCGGGAGAGCTGACGCGCCCCGCTACGACAGCACGCCGCGATAGGGCGCAGCCACGATCAGGCAGCAATTGCCGGGCCGGACGCGGCCGGGCTGGCGGCGGCCGTAGAGGATGCCGTCGGCGGCATAGTGCAGCGTCTCGGGCGGGCGGGTCGGGTCCCAGGTGCAATGGATGCGGCCGGCCGGCTGGCCGGCCCTGACCTTGGCGCCATTGGCGTGGAAGGGTTCGAAGACGCCGTCGACGGTGGCATAGACATAGGCCGAGGTGCCGGGCAGCTCGAGGATCTGGCCTTCGCCGCGCTTCGGCTCCGGGGTGTCGCGCGCGACGATGCCGAGATGGTCGAGCACATTGGCAACGCCGCGCCGGCAGACCTTGAGCGCCTCCAGCGAAACCGTGCCGCCGCCCGCCATCTCGGTGCCGACGGTGACGAGCCCGTTGCGGCAGGCCGTTGCTGTTGCGGTGCGCGGCTCGCCGAGATTGCTGATCACCACCGTCATCGGCGCGTCGAACGCCTGCACTGCGGCGACATTGCGCGCGTGCAGCGCCGGATCGTCGGTCGGCTCGACGATCGCGCTCGGGATGATGTCGAGCGAGGAGCCGCCTGAATGCAGGTCGAGGAAGGCGTCGCCGAGCGGCAGGATATGGTCGCTGACAAAGGCGGCGATCTGCTGGGTGATGGTGCCGCGCGGGTCGCCTGGGAAGGTCCGGTTGAAATTCAGGCCATCGACCGGCGACGTCCGCTGGCCGGCGATGACGGCGTGCGAATTGTTCGCCGGCATCAGGATCAGCCGGCCTTGCACGCGGCCGGGATCGAGATCGCGGATCAGGTCGCAGATCGTGATCGGCCCCTCGTATTCATCGCCATGGTTGCCGCCTTCGAGGATCGCCGTCGGGCCGGAGCCGTTCTTGATGATCGCGATCGGGATCCGCGTCGCGCCCCAGGCGTCGTCATGCGGCGAATGCGGAATCATGACGAAGCCGACTTGCTTGCCGTCGCGCGCGGGATCGACTGTCAGGAAGGCGCTGGACGGACGGGGCGTGGGTTTCTGCTTGACGCTGGTCATGGCTGGCTCGCGGGCGCGCCGAGGCTCTTGGGGCGGCAATCCGGCCCGGTGGCGCAGTCTGAAGGGAAAATGCCGGGCGCGGCCCGCGCCCGGCTGATGTCTGGCGTCGCTCAGAGCGTCGGCAGCGGGTCCATCGGCATGTCCAAATACTTGCGATGCAGCCGGTCGAGCTCGCCGTTCATCGCATTGAAGAAGATGAAGCCGTCGAGCCAGCGCACGAGATTATGCTGATCCATCTGCACACCCATATGGGCCGGGCTGCGGCGGATGACGAACTTGCGCTCGAATTCCTTGTTCGGGTTCTGCTTCGCCAACGCCTGCGCGACGATGCTGTTGGTGGCGAGCAGGTCGGCCTGGCCGGTGATATAGGCTGCCGCGGCCGTGGCGTCGTCCTCGGTGCGCATCAGGCTCGCCTTGGGGGCGGTTGCCGAGATCGCGAGCTCCTGCGTCGTGCCCTTGGCGGCGACGACGCGGGCGGAGCCGATGGTCTCGGGGCTGCTGACCGGCGAGGCCTTGGCACCATAGACGGCCAGGAAGGTATTGGCATAGGGCGCGGTGAACTGGATCTGCTTGGCGCGCTCCGGCGTCAGCCCCATCACCGAGATCACGATATCGACCTTGTCGGTGAGCAGGAACGGAATCCGGTTGGCGCCGGTGATCTGCTGCATCTCGAGCTTCACGCCGAGGCCCTTGGCGACCATCTCGGCCATCTCGATGTCGAAGCCGATCGGCTTGCGGTTCTCGTCCTGAGCGCCGAAGGGCGGGGCGTCGAGCGGCACGCCGATGCGTACCACGCCCTTGGACAGGATGTCCTGGAGCTTGTCGGCCCGGGCTTCGGCTCCGCCAAAGACGGCAACAGTCAGTGCAGCCAAACCTGCAAATAGCGAACGCATGTTTCGTCTCCCCTCGTTGTGCAACTGGTGTCGATCGGCCTCCTCAGTGCAGGACCGCGCTGAGGAAGGTCTGTAGTTCGGGCGTCTTCGGCTCGGCGAGCACCGCCGCGGCCTGGCCTTCTTCGTGAATGCGGCCCTCGTGCATGAAGACCACGCGCGAGCCGAAGCGGCGGGCAAAGCCCATCTCATGCGTGACGAGGATCATCGTCATTCCGTCCTGCGCCACCGATTCGAGCACCTTCAGCACCTCGCCGGTGAGTTCGGGATCGAGCGCCGAGGTGACCTCGTCGAACAGCATCAGCTTGGGCTGCATCGCGAGCGAACGGGCGATGGCGACGCGCTGCTGCTGGCCGCCGGAAAGCTGGGACGGGAAGGCGTCGAGCTTGTCCTCCAGCCCGACGCGGCGCAGCACGTCGCGGGCGATCTCGCGGGCTGCGTCTGGCGCCTGCTTCTTCACCACCCGCGGCGCGAGTGTGATGTTGTCGCAGACCGAGAGATGCGGGAACAGGTTGAAGCTCTGGAAGACGATGCCGACCTCCTGCCGGAGCTTGCGCAGGTTGGTCCTGGGATCGTTCACCTGCACGCCGTCGACGAGGATCGAACCGCCCTGGATCGGCTCGAGGCCGTTGATGCAGCGCAGCATGGTGCTCTTGCCGGAGCCCGAGCGCCCGATCACGGCGATGATCTCCCCCTTCGCGACGTCCAGCGAGACGTTCTTCAGAACCTGGACCGCGCCATAGCTCTTGCTGATCCCCTTGATTTCAACGAGCGACATCGAGCTTCCGCTCGAGCGAGCGGCTCCATTGCGTGAGGGGGAAGCACATCAGGAAGTAGATGCAGGCGACGGTGATGTAGACGGCGAAAGGCTTGTAGGTGCCGGCGGCAGTGAGCTGGCCCTCGCGGGTCAATTCGACGAGCCCGATCGTCGCGGCGAGCGAGGTGTTCTTGATGAGCTGGACGAGGAAGCCGACGGTGGGCGGGATTGCGACGCGGATCGACTGCGGCACGATGATGTGGCGCAACTGCTCCCAGAGCGACAGGCCGAGCGAGGCGCCGGCCTCCCATTGCGTCTTGGCGATCGAGATCAGCGCGCCGCGCCAGATTTCGCCGAGGAAGGCGCTGCCATAGACCGAGAAGGCGACGGCGGCTGCGAACCACGGATTGACCGAGATGCCGATCAGCGGCAGGCCGAAGAAGATCAGGAACAGCCAGACCAGCAGCGGCGTGCCCTGGACGATATGGGTGTAGCCGGCCGCCAGCCAGCGCAGCGGCGCGAAGGGCAGGATGCGGACGACGGCGATGACCAGGCCGAGCAGGGCGGCTCCGGTGAAGGCGGTGACGGTCAAGGCCACGGTCCAGCGCGCCGCCGCGACCAGGTACATCACATCGATCAGGCCGAAGGAACGGATCATCGCCTGACGAACGCCCAGTAATAGATGCCGGCAAAGAGGCCGCGGAAGGCCAGCGCGAGGCCGAGATAGAGCACGCCGATCACGGTGTAGACTTCGAAGTCGCGGAAGGTGCGCGACTGCACGATCGAGGCCGCGTGGAACAGGTCCTCGACCGAAATCTGCGAGACCACGCTCGTCGCCAGCATCAGCAGCACAAATTGGCTGGCGAGCGCGGGAAACATCGATTTCAGCGCCGGGAACATCACGATGTAGCGGAAGACCTGCAGGCCGGAGAGGCCGAGCGAGTGGCCGGCCTCGGTCTGCGCCTTCGGCACCGCTTCCAGCCCGGCCCGGACGATCTCGGTGGTATAGGCGCCGAGATTGATGACGAGCGCGATGATCGCCGCCGTCAGGCCGTCGAGCCGGAGGCCGAAGCTGGGCAGGCCGAAGAAGATCAGGAAGAGCTGGACCAGCAGTGGCGTGTTGCGGATCACCTCGACATAGCCACCGACGATCCGCTTCAGCCAGCCCGGTCCATAGACCCGCGCCGCAGCACAGGCGACGCCGATGACGAGGCCGCCGAGCATCGCGCAGGCCGAGAGCAGCAGCGTGATCCAGACGCCGTCGAGGATCGACTCCCACGCCGCAAACACATCCCGAAACTGCAGGCCGTATTTCATCGCGCTCAGACCGCCACGGCCGCAGGCGGCGTGACGGCACGCCCACAACAAACCGACAGAGTGATCAGCGATGGTGTCATTGAGCCTCCCCTTTACAAGAGGCTAGGTTGGCTTCTTATTTGATGTCAAGCTTCACATATGAAACGAGGCAGCATGCCTGACCTTCCGGAAACAGATGACGGCGAGAAGGCCTCCTATTCCGCTCCGGCTCTGGAGAAGGGGTTGGATATTCTCGAGCTGCTGGCGGATGTCGGCGAGCCGCTATCGACCCGCACCATTGCCGAGCGACTGGAGCGTTCGAAGAGCGAGATCTTCCGCATGGTCTTCGTGCTGCAGCAGCGCGGATATCTGGTGCGGGAGGCGGGAACGGACAGGCTCGCACTGTCGCGACGATTGTTCGATCTCGGCATCAGGACGCCCAGCGGGCGGCAGTTGACCTCGGTCGTACTGCCTCTGATGGAGCGCTTCAGCGAGGAGAGCGGGCAGGCGGCTCATCTCGTCGTGCTGAGCCGTGCGCAGACCGTGGTGCTCGCGACGACCTCCGGACATCTCGACGCGACGGTTACCGTGCGGCCGGGCTATGGCAGGCCGGCGCTGGAGGCCAATTCCGGATTGCTCATCCTGGCGTTCCAGACACGGGCACGGCGTCTGACCCTGATGAAGGATGCCGATAATGAGGCGCGGACGCGGCTAGAGAGCTCCGGCGTTGCAGCCATCTTCGCGATGATCAGGGAGCAGGGACACCAGATCGCACCAAGCCGCGACATTCTGGCGGTTACCGATATCGCCTGCCCGGTCATCGGACCGGCGGGCTATGCGCAGGCGGCGATCCTGGTGCCATGCCTGCAGCGCCATGGCGTGCAGACCAATGAGAAGGCGATCCTCACCAGCCTGAAGGCCTGCTGCCACGAGGCGGGGCTGCGCCTGGCCTATAGCTGACCAGGCGCAGGATGTTGGATCAGGCGGTGACGGGCTGCGGCGTGTAGCCGGCCGCCGTGACGATCGCCGCGATGGCGGCGCGGTCACTGGTGCCCAGGACGCTGACCAGTTTCGAGGCCGGGTCGGCCTGGACGCGGGTTCCGGGAAGGCCAATTTCGATCGCCTTGATGATCGTACCGGCGCAATGCCCGCAGGTCATGTCCTCGACGCGGAAGCTGAGTGTTCCCGCGCCCTGAGGCTGTGCCTGAGTCCCAGGTGTCGTCTTCTCGCTATGACTCTGGCATCCGCACATCGTTCTGCATCCTTTCTGAGGGGTATGAAGGGAGCCTAAAGCTTCCCATGATGGGAAGGTCAAGCGCCCTCTGCGGGATGCCGGCGCACATCATGGGGAGGATCCGGCCCTCTCGCGGAGTGTTGAAAATTGGCCTTGACCTTCCCATCATGGGAAGGATCATACCCCTCGCCATCAACATGCGGAGATCAAGCCATGGCGATGGCACGGACAGCGGGAAGCCCCGTTAGAGAATTTGAGATCGAGATCGGCGGGATGACTTGTGCTTCCTGTGTCGGGCGCGTCGAACGCGCCGTGAAGGCCGTCGACGGCGTCGGCTCAGTCGCGGTCAACCTCGCGGCCGAACGAGCGCGTGTGACCCTGTCTTCCGGCGGTAGCGATGCCGGCGCGATCGCGGACGCGATCCGCGGCGCCGGCTACGAGCCCACCGAGCGCACCGTCGAGCTGAAGATCTCCGGCATGACCTGCGCGTCGTGCGTCGGCCGGGTCGAGCGGGCGCTCAAGGCGGTGCCGGGCGTGCTCGACGCGACCGTGAATCTCACGACCGAGCGTGCCACCGTGCGGACTCTCGGCGGTGCGGGCCAGATGCAGCAGCTCGTCGCGGCCGTTGCAGGGGCGGGCTATTCCGCCGAAGCGGCGAGCATCGATGCCGGAGCCTCGGATCGCGAGCAGCAGGCGCGCGAGGCGGAGCAGGCGGGTTTGAAGCGCGCGGTCATCATCGCCGCAGTCGCGACAATCCCGCTGCTCGTCTTCGAGATGGGCTCGCATATGTACGAGCCGCTGCACCATTTTCTCGCCGGGCGTGTCGGCGAGTTCAACATCAAGCTCGTGTCCTTCCTGCTCGCGACATTCGTCCAGTTCGGGCCGGGCCTGCGCTTCCTGAAGAAGGGGTGGCCGGCCTTGCTGCGTGGCGCGCCGGACATGAATTCGCTGGTCATGCTCGGTACCAGCGCGGCCTATCTGTACTCGACGGTGGCGACCTTCGCGCCGGAGTTCCCGCCTGACGGCACGGACTACACCTATTTCGAGGCCGGTGCGGTCATCGTCACGCTCGTCCTGACCGGACGCTGGTTCGAGGCCAGAGCCAAGGGCCGGACCAGCGAAGCGATCCGGCGACTGATGTCGCTGCAGGCGAAGTCGGCGCGTGTCCTGCGCGACGGCGTCGAGGCCGATGTCGGGATCGAGAGCGTTGTTCCGGGCGATGTCGTCATTGTGCGTCCGGGGGAGCGCATCCCGGTCGATGGTGAGGTTCTCGACGGCGTGTCCTATGTCGACGAGGCGATGATCACCGGTGAGCCGGTGCCCGCCCGCAAGGAAGCGGGGGCGGCTGTGACCGGTGGCACGATCAACGGCACGGGCGCCTTCCGTTTCACCGCCACCAAGGTCGGTGCCGATACGCTGCTTTCGCAGATCGTCCGCACCGTCGAGGCGGCGCAGGGCTCGAAGCTGCCGATCCAGGCCATGGTCGACAAGGTGACGATGTGGTTCGTCCCAGCCGTGATGGCGCTCGCGCTTGTGACCTTCGCGGCCTGGTCCGCCTTCGGCCCCAGCCCCGCCTTCTCCTATGCTCTCGTCAACGCGGTCGCCGTGCTGATCATCGCCTGCCCCTGCGCGATGGGATTGGCGACTCCGACTTCGATCATGGTCGGCACCGGCAAGGGCGCCGAGCTCGGCATCCTGTTCCGCCAGGGCGATGCGCTCCAGGGTCTGAAGGATGCGAAGATCGTGGCGCTCGACAAGACCGGAACCCTGACCAAGGGCAAGCCGGAGCTGACCGATCTCGTCACCGCCGAGGGCTTCGAGGAGGCCCTGGTGCTGCGGCTGGTCGCCTCGGTCGAGGCTCGCTCGGAGCATCCGATTGCGGAAGCGATCGTTGTCGCTGCCCGCCAGCGCGGCCTCGCCCTCGCAGAGGTGTCGGAGTTCGCGGGTGAACCCGGCTTCGGCGTCAAGGCCGTCGTCGAAGGCCGGACGATCGAGATCGGTGCCGACCGGCTGATGGGGCGTCTCGGGCTCGACCTCTCGCCCTTCACGGAGGCGGCAGGCCGCCTGGGCGATGCCGGCAAGACGCCGCTCTATGCGGCGATCGACGGCAGGCTCGCTGCGATCATCGCGGTTGCCGATCCGGTCAAGGCCACGACCCCCGAGGCTATCGCATCGCTGCATCGGCTCGGCCTGCGCGTCGTGATGATTACCGGCGACAACCGGCGTACGGCTGAGGCGATTGCCGCGAGGCTTGGCATCGACGAGGTCGTGGCCGAGGTTCTGCCGACCGGCAAGGCCGAGGTGGTGGCCGGGCTCCAGGCCGGTGGCGCTAAGGTCGCCTTCGTCGGGGATGGCATCAACGACGCGCCCGCCCTGGCCAAGGCCGATGTCGGCATCGCCATCGGCACCGGCACCGACATCGCCATCGAGAGTGCCGATGTCGTGCTGATGTTGGGCGATCTGAATGGTGTCGCCAATGCCATCGCGCTGTCACAGGCGACGATCGCCAATATCCGCCAGAACCTGATCTGGGCCTTCGGTTACAACGCCCTGCTGATCCCGGTGGCTGCTGGCGCGCTCTATCCGAGCTTCGGCATCCTGATGTCGCCGATGTTCGCCGGACTGGCCATGGCGCTGTCGAGCGTCAGCGTCCTGACCAATGCGCTGCGCCTGAAGCGCTTCCGCGCTCGCACGCCGGCCCCGTTGCAGGACCAGCGCGCCGCCAGGCTCGCGTTGGCGGGGTGAGACTGTAGGAGGAGCATGAGAGATGAACATCGGACAAGCGGCAACAGCCTCGGGCGTCAGCGCAAAGATGATCCGCTACTACGAGAGCATCGGGCTGATCGAGGCTCCGGTGCGCACCGAGGCGGGTTATCGTGTCTATGCCAGTGACGACGTCCACACGTTGCGCTTCGTCAAGCGCGCCCGGAATCTCGGTTTCTCGATCGAGGAAACGCGTGAACTCCTGGCGCTCTGGCGCGACAAGAGCCGGGCCAGTGCCGATGTGAAGGCGTTTGCCCTGCGCCACATCGGCGAGCTCGAGGCGCGGATCGGCGAGCTTCAGGCGATGGTGAAGACGCTCGGCCATTTGGCGCATCATTGCCACGGCGACGGTCGCCCCGATTGCCCGATTCTCGAGGACCTCGCCGATGCTCCCGTCCGGCAAGCCGCGGTTCCGGCAGGCTCTCGCGGCAGGGTACGGCATCACGCCTGAAGCCGGACAGGGCGGGCGCCCCGCAAGGCGCCCGCCCCACATCGACGGCTTAGGTTTCCCGGAAAGCGCGCGCCATGCTGTCCTTCAGCGGCTGCATCAGATATTCGAAGAACGTGCGTTCCTTCGTCTGGATATAGACCTCTGCCGGCATGCCGGCCGTCGGCTGGAAATCGTGGATCGCGGCGGCGCTGTTGCTGTCGAGGCGGACCCGTACGACATAGAGATCGGACGTATTGGGGTAGCCGCGCTGCCTTTCATCCGGCAGGGCGTCGGCCGAAATATAGATCACCTTGCCCTTGATCATCGGCGTCGTGCGCTGATTGAGGGCGCTGAGGCGGATGGTCGCGACCTGACTGTGCTTGATCTTGTCGATATCCTGAGGACGGACATGCGTCTCTATGACGAGCTCTTCCTGCAGCGAGACGATCTCCATGATGCTCTTGCCCGCCTCGATGACACCGCCGGCTGAGTGGTAGCGCAGCTTGACCACGGTTCCCTTGACCGGAGTGACGATCCTGGCGCGGTCGAGAACCCCCTTTACCGTGTGTATGCGTTCACGGACATCGTTCAGATCKGCACTGACGTCCTGCAACTGCTCCGATGCGGCCTTGATCGCGTTCTTTCTGACACCATCGATCTGCTCGACTGCGCGAGCGATGCGCTCCCGCGCGTCGCCGATGTCCCCGGTGATCCGGCCGGCCTCGCCGCGTAGATTGGCGGCGTTGCGTTGAAGCGCGAGGACGTCGGGCTTGCGGATATAGCCACGGTCCAGCAGGGCCTGTTTGCCAGCGAGCTCTTCCTTGAGGAGTTCGCTCTGCTGGGCGACGGCGGCAAGTTGGGCCTTGCTGCCTGCGATTCTTTCCTCCAGCCCGTCGATGCCCTTTTGCTGAGCCGAAATGTCATTGGAGATGTTGTTCTGGCGGGCAATGAAAGTGGCCGTCTGCGCCTGGAGCATCGCGGCGACGTCGCGGTCGGTGCTGCTTGCGATCAGGTGGGGGGGGAATACCAGTTGGGACCGACCGGCCGCCTCGGTGTTCAGCCGCGCTTCGACCGCCTCCAGCCGCATCTGCTTGAGCAGGTGCCGGCGGAGTTCCGCCCGGGAAGAGGTGTCGTCGAGCTGCACGAGCAACTGGCCGGGCAGGACGACGTCGCCCTCTCGCACCATGATCTCGCGGATCACGCCGCCTTCGAGATGCTGGATCGTCTTGTTCTGTCCCGTGGTCACGAAGACCCCCGGCGCGATCACGGCGCCTGAGATCGGTGCGGTATTGCCCCAGACGCCGAAGCCCATTACCGTCATCAGCATGATGCCGATGCCGCTGAGTTTCGCCCAGCGGGTGTTGCGCGGGACGTCGCCATACCAGGGCTGGGCTGCGATCATTGCGGTCATCGTGCGTCTCTCCACCCTTGCAAAACGCCCGACTGCCCGCCCCGGCAGGGGCGTGGCGGCACAGAATCTCAGTTCGGCCTTGGCGTGTTGTCGATGCTCCGCTGCCCGACGATCAGGGGCAGGATCTCGTCGCGTGCGCCGATCGCCTGGACCGCGCCATCCTTGATCATCATGATCTTGTCGACGCTGCGCAGCAGGGCCGGTCGCTGTGTCACCGCCACGACCGTCATGCCTCGCGCCTTGGCACGCTCGAAGGCTCGCGCCAGCGCGGCCTCGCCGATCGTGTCGAGATTGGAGTTGGGCTCGTCGAGAACGACCAGTCTCGGATTGCCGAAGAAGGCACGGGCGAGCCCGAGCCGCTGCTTCTGGCCGCCGGAGAGCGGGCTGCCATCGATGCCGATCTGCGTCTCGTAGCCATGTACGAACTGCGCGACCATTTCGTGGATGTCGGCGATCTCGGCAGCCTCGTACACATCCTCGTCGCTCGCGTCGTCCCGCATCCTGGCGATATTGGCCTTGATCGAGGCTGGGAAGAGTTGCGTATCCTGGGGGAGATAGCCGACATTCTCGCCGAACTGCCGCGGGTCCCAGTTGCGCTGCTCCATCCGGTCGAGCCGCACCGTGCCGGCCGTTGGCGTGATCGAGCCGACCAGCATGCGCGCGAGCGTCGACTTGCCGCTGCCCGAGGCGCCGACGATGGCAAGCGAGTCGCCGGGTTCGAGGCTGAAGCTGATGCCGTTCAGGATGACCTTCTTGTTCGGTGGCGGCACATAGAGGATGCGCTCGACATCGAGGCGGCCCTTGGGGTTCGGCAGCTTCAGCCGATCGAGATTGAGCGGCGAGGCCTGCAACAGGGCCTGAACCCGGGAATAGGCGGCACGCGCGTGGATAAAGCTGCGCCAGCCTTCGATCGTGCCTTCAAGCGGGGCCAGCGCGCGGCCCGCGACCACTGATGACGCGATGACCATGCCGCCGGTGAGGGATCCTTCCAGGGACAGCCAGGCACCCCAGCCCAGCATGGCGATCTGCGTGCCGAGCCGGAAGAACTTCGACAACCCGGTCATCATGATGTTGCGGTCCTGGGCGCTGACCTGCGCCTTCAGGGATTCCGCGGTCTCGCGGCCCCAGATCAGCACGCCCTCCGGGATCATGCCCATGGCGTTGATGACCTGCGAGTTGCGCGACATCGCTTCCGATTGAAGATTGGCGCGCGTCGCAAACGCGCTCGACCTTGCGAAGGGGACGGCCGTCAGCTTCTGGTTGAAATAGGCGACCACGAACAGGACGATGGCGGCGACCGTGACGATGTAGCCGAGATGCGGATGAATCAGATAGACTGCCAGCAGGTAGATCGGTGCGGTCGGTGCATCGAGCATCGTCAGGATGACCGGCCCGGTCAGGAAGCTCCGGATCTGCTGAAGATCGGCGAGTATCTGGAACTCCCGATTCGAACCGCTCTGGGCCGCCTTGGCTGCCGCGCTGAGAACGGGGCCGCCGAGCCGGCTTTCGACATCCACGGCAACCCGCATCAGGATGAAGCGGCGCATCATGTCGAGCAGGACATGGGCCAGGATCGCGACCATCACGATGATCGAGAGCATCATCAGCGTGTCGAGGCTGCGGCTGGTCAGCACCCTGTCCGACATCTGGAACAGATAGATCGGGACAGCCAGCACCAGCGTGTTCACGACGATCGAAAAGATCGCGACGATCACCAGGTTGTGGCGCGCCTCCGCGAGCCCTTTGCCGAGGACCTGCTGGAAATCGCGATCCCCGAGGCGTTGTTCGAGCGGTGATCGGCCGCCGCTGCCACCGCCCCCTCCGCCACCACCTGTTCCGCCCTTGCCGCCCCCAGGACCGTTCGATGTCGTCGTGCCTTGCGGGCTGCCGGCGCCTCCGACCGGTCGCAGATTGGGGACGCTGTCGGCGGGAGGAGCGCCATGCTTCGCCTCGGCGCGCAGCGGGGCTTGCCCTGGTGAGGCCTGACGGGCCTCGCCGGCCATGCGGTCGTTTGAATTGGCGACCAGCGTGAGCGGGGGCGGGGGCCTGCCAACGGTCGTCCCGAGCGGCGTGGCTCCGGGCAACCTGGTGGCATCTGGACGGTTCGATGGTGCGGCTGGAACGGCTTCGTCGGTCATGGAGAGCCCTCGGATGCGTGCTGGCCTCAAGACATGATGTTGGAGGTGAGGTGATCGTGCTGGGACGGGTCGGGTATGACCGGGCGCGATACGGAGGAGTCCGATACGGAGTGCGAATCCACGTCATGCGCGAAGGCGACGAGTTCGGGCACCAATGTCTGGGTGTCGTGGATGGTGACCTTGTCGGTGTCGGTGATCATGTTGGTCTGGATCAGCACGCTCTCCTCGTAGGCGTCGCCACCCAGGTATTTCGAGGTCGAAAGCGTGCCCGGATCTATGATGTGCGCCTCATTGAGCACCGTGTTCCCGCCGGCGGCGACGCCCTGGGTCGTCCCGGGCTGAGCATTGGCCTGGACGACCTGGTCGGCGTCGTTCAGAACACTGATCTGGGTGATGACGTTCACGTCGTAATAGTCGCCGGGCACGTAGAGGACGTGCAGCGTTCCGAACCTGTTACCGTTGAGTTGCCAGTTGGCGTCGGGCGTCAGAATTGTAGAGTTCTGATCAAGCGCGCCGAGAAGATCGTAATGCGCCTGCTGCATCGGCTTGAATGCGACGCTGTCATAGGTCGTGATATCTGCGAGATTGGTAAGGTTGTTGAAGCCTGTGGTGACAACGGTAATATCGCTGCCGTGGCCTGTTRCAAACAGCTTGGCGCTGTCTGAGTCCAGAACGATGTTGTACTGGTAGATCCAGTCGGCACGGTGATAGTTGCCGCCAATGATGATGATGTCGTAGCTGTCCAGGCCGGTGATCTGAGCGAGATTGAGCTGGGCGTTCTCGCCGCTCTTCACGTCGAAATAGGTTCCGTTCTCCGCCTGAACGATCCTGTCGCTATCGTTCAGTCCATTGAACTGAATGACGGATTTCACATCATAGAAGCTTCCCGGCATGACATCGACCGACCAGAAGGGGGTCGCTGCGGCGCCGTTTGGCGCGATCGTCATCGTATGCGTAGCGAATTCCGCGATGTTGTGGACTTCGTTGCCATGGCTCTGAACCAAGGGGGCCAGCGTGCCATCGACGGCGACGTCGACATGGTCGTTGTCCACGAGGACATTTACCTGCGCGATGCCGCGGCTGAAGAAATAATTGCCGCCCACGATCATCGAGCCGGTTGCTTCGTTGGCGTCGACGATGACCGCAGCATTTGCCAGCATGTTCAGCCCGGTCTCCGAGACGACGGCGACCCCGCCTGTGGGTTCGGCGGCTGTAATGGATTTGGTGATGCTGTCGGCCGCGTCGGCCAGGCGCCAAGGCGCGACCTCGGCAAGGCTCGGCACCGGTGGATCGCTCGCGTTGAGCGCGCCGTCGACAATTCTGCCTTCCATGGCATGTGAGACAGGGCTGCCGTCGGAATAGGGGCTCCCCGTTTCGGCCCAGCGCATATCGCGACTTTCGATAGCCGCTATCACGCTCTGGGTCGTGCCGCCCTGAAGCGCCGCGACCTCGCCGGGCACAGCGCTCTGCGCCTGGTGCAGCATGTCGCTCAGGACGCCGTCGAGATGAAGTTCGGGGGGCACGACGAGAGTGCCGTCAGGATAACGGATCGCGTCGGATGTCAGCAGATCCCGGTCGTCCGCCTGATTGACCTGGTGGATCGAGAGCAATGTCTCGGTGCCGCCGTTCTGATACCCCACAGTGACGATCTTGTGGCTGGTGACCATATAGCCATAGTCGTTATCGACGCTGTCGGGCGCATCGAGGCGATGTGGAGGCGGATGACTCGATGGGAGGATTCTGGCCGGCGGAGTGAAGGGTGTGGGCGTCAGGCTGTGGAGGGCGGGACTGTCGTCGGAGACGTTCGGCGCCCGAAAGAACACGGGTTGCGAAGCCGTTTCATCCGGTGTGATGGGCGCAACGCGATCGTAGAAGCGATCGCCCCCCTCGTCCGACACGACCCGGGACGCTTCGCCGTCATAGGTTTCGCGCGCCCGCATTTCATCAATGAAGACGCGAAGATAGCCGGCAAAATGCCATATCGTTTCGGTAAAGCCGCCAATGTTCATGGCACACTCTGCACTATTGCCTGGCAAGGCCGGTCGCGAGGGCACCAGGCATTGCGTGGGCTCAGGGGCTCACCGGCCCCGAGCAGGGAGCGCGCGGGGAGGCGACCCCGCGCGTCCGAGCATAGCTTGCCTTCCGAGCGTTGGGACGCTCAAAGTGTGCCGATGTCGTGACCTGCGACGGTCAGGTGATCGACGGAGTTGAACTGGACATTTGCGCCCATGGCGATGTGCTGTGTGAAGGCCTCCTGGGTCAGGGCCACGTTGGCAGCAGCCGCGCCGATGCCCGAGTAGCCGTCACTTCCGCCATGGATGTCGCCGAAGCTCGACGATGCTGAGCCACCCGTGGCCGTGGCGGTCATGGAGAAATCGCCAACCGCTTCCGGGATATGGCCTGGACCATAGCAGGACGGGTCGAGCCCACCAGAGTTGAAGTTCACCGACGGATTGGACAGGCTGTCATTGTCGGTGAGGTTGTTGACCTGCGCGATATTGAAGTTGTTGCCGTCATCCGTCGTCTGGGTGACGACGGACGGCATCACGATCGAGTCGTGGATGTCGTGAATCGAGTCGATATCCATCACCCGGTTATCGACGGGTGGCACGAGGGCGCCACTGAGGTCGAGGTCGACCTTTACATTGACAGTGGTGTCGACGGCGGTCTGAACGTGGTTGATGTTCTCGTTGTAGTTGAGGTTGCCGTTCAGGTTGCCATTGGCGTTCAGATTGCCGTTGCCGTTGAGATTCAGGTTGCCGTTGTCATTCCAGACGGAGGTGTCGACGGCCTGCGCGGAGTACTGCGCCTGGCCTTGTCCCTGCCCCTGGCCTTGTCCTTGCCCCTGACCTTGTCCCTGCAATTGGGCTTGAATCTCAGCCTGCGCCTGATCCTGGCTTGGATCCTGCGGGTGATAATCGTTGTTGTTCGGCATGGTGCTTTCCCGTCAAAAAAGGAAAGGCACCCTTCCGCTCGTTGATCGCCGCGTCCCTTCTGCGCTGCGCCGATCCACTTGCGTTGGATGCCATTAGTGCGGAATATTGATAATTTATGTCGAATGAATGTCCCGCCTATCTACGCAAGGAACGTTCTTCAAGATTTCGTACTGGCGACAGCAGAAACCCCTTAATTGACTAAGTCATTGTTTGCGTCTCCCGATATTAATTAGTTGATATAAGTAATAATTTTTCTGAACTATTAGTCTGGTTCGATATTGGGCCAGAGTGTGCGAAATGAAATCTGAGACATATAATTTTATGAGTCATATACTAGCAGATAGGTATAAATTCTGAATATTATTTAAAATTATTGAATGTAATATTCATTATTGGCGAACAATTTCTTTTTGTTGCCTAAATTGATAAATGTCTCAGAAATAATGTGACAATTTGGGGGTTGTGTGCATTATTCCCGATCAGCAAACATCCAACTATGCCCTTGCGGCGTCAATGTATCGAATTATTACCCATTTTCAGACTTTATTGACTTTCAATTACCCATCTGGGACCATGTTTTCGGGTTGGAGG
>NZ_JBFTLD010000003.1:0-86078 GCF_056396265.1 Allobosea sp. 05T422_2
ATCCTGGCGACCGAGGCTTTCGGGCTCGCCTTCGCGAACCCGATCGGCCTGGCGGCCGGCTTCGACAAACATGCTGAGGCGGTCGATGGCGCCCTGGGGCTCGGCTTCGGCTTTGTCGAGGTCGGTGGCGTGACGCCGCTGCCGCAGCCCGGTAATCCGCGCCCGCGTGTCTTCCGGTTGCCCGAAGACGAAGCCGTCATCAACCGGTACGGATTGAACAGCGAGGGCATGGAAGCGGTCGCGGCCAGGCTCGCAGCCCGCCGCAAGCGCGGCGGCATCGTTGGCGTCAATCTCGGCGCCAACAAGGACTCCGCCGACCGCGCCGCCGACTACGCCATCCTGGCCAGGCGGCTCGCGCCGCTTGCCGATTTCCTCACGGTCAACGTCTCCTCGCCCAACACGCCCKGCCTGCGGGATCTGCAGGCGGAATCGGCGCTGGACGACCTGATCGCGCGAGCGCTCGCCGCCCGCGACGAGGCCGGACAGGCCACAAGCCGCCGCACGCCCGTTCTGCTCAAGATCGCCCCTGACCTGACGCTGCCTGAACTCGACGGCATCGTGGCCGTGGCTCGCAGGCGTGCGATMGACGGCATGATCGTCTCCAACACCACTGTCGCACGGCCGGACAGCCTGCGGGGAGCCTCTCGCGGCGAAACCGGCGGCCTCTCGGGCCGACCGCTCTTTGCGTCCTCGACCCGCATCCTCGCCGAGACCTATCGGCGCGTCGAGACGCAGTTCCCGCTGGTCGGTGTCGGCGGCGTCGACTCCGCTTCCGCCGCCTTCGCCAAGATCAGGGCCGGCGCCAGCCTGGTGCAGTTCTATTCGGCGATGGTCTTCAAGGGGCCCGCCCTCGTGAGCGAGGTCAAGACGGGGCTGGTGCGTGAGGCCCGCCGTGCCGGGGCGAGCCGGATTGCGGACCTAGTCGGCCGCGATGCCGAGGCGATCGCGCGGGGAGAGGGGCTGTAAGGCGCAGCCAGCGTCTCGGGCCGTGGCGCTCACGCCATGGCCGGCTTGCGCCGCATCCGATGTTCTAGCCTTCTGTGTTTGCATCGGCTTTCCCGAAAGCCGCAATCCACTTTTCGGGCCGATGCTTTAGCGCCGCGAGGCGAACAGGCGAGAGAGCAGCCAGATCGGGACCACGACCAGCGCTCCTGCGAGCACCCATTGGCCGACCTCGCGCACGGCGCCAAAACCGAGATCACCAAGCGACCGCAGGAAGCGCGCCACGGCGTCGAAAAGTCCGCGCGGCGTCAGCCCGAGAAAGGCCATGGCGGCGCCGACGAGCAGTGAAATGAAGATCAGCCGGACAAGAACGCTGAGAAACGAACCGCCCAGGAAGTGATCGAGATTGCCATTGGCCATTGCCGGAATTCCTATCGATAGACGAGACGGGCCATAGAACGGTTGAACCGCGCCTGAATGGCGAACAGCCGCCTCATCGGAACGCTCAGATCGTCGCCGACGCGCCCGCCGTCGCCCATGCCGTTCCCGCGATCTTCGAGGCGGCTATCACGGCCTGCGTACGGCTGTCGACATTGAGCTTGGTCAAGATGGCCGAAACATGGGCCTTCACCGTCGCCTCGGAGACCCCGAGCTCATAGGCGATCTGCTTGTTCAACAGCCCTTCCGAGAGCATCATCAGGACACGGACCTGTTGCGGCGTCAGCGTCGACAGCCGCCGCACCATGTCGGCGATCTCGGCATCGACCGGCGCTGAAAGATCGACCCCCGGCGGAGTCCAGACGTTGCCCTCGAGCACCGCTCGAATGGCCTCGCCCATCTGCTCGACCTCGGCCGTCTTCGGCAGGAAGCCAAGCGCCCCGAACTCGATGCAACGGCGGATCACAGCCGGGTCGTCATTGGCCGAGACGACGATGACCGGGATTTCCGGGTGATCGGCCMGCAGGAACAGCAGGCCGGAAAAACCCTGGACGCCGGGCATCGTCAGATCGAGCATGACGAGATCGGCGTCCCCGTCCTCGGCCAGCGCTTTCGTCAAAGCCTCGAGCGAACCAACCTCGCTCACTTCCGCCCCTTCCAACGCATGCGATACGGCCTGACGCAAGGCGCCGCGAAAGAGCGGGTGGTCATCTGCGATGACGATATGCGTCGGTGTTTGCCGGTTCATGCTGTCATCCCCTCCACAGCCCTGCCTATTCTGCCCCATAGGCGGGCGCAGGCTCAAGCATTTCAAGCCGATAAGACGGTATGAGCGCTGCAAACCGGCACGGAAGCCTGTGAACCAGAATGGCGCTTGCGGCAACGCAACAGAATATTCGCCTTTAGACTCCGGACCGACACTTCAGCCCTGCACCGGCAGGAGCGTCTCCAGCGCCTCGATACGGTCCGCCTCACGCGGCGGCTTATCCCAGCGAATGCGGCTGATCCGGGGAAAGCGCATGGCGAGTCCGGATTTATGCCGGGTCGAACGCTGCAGCCCCTCGAAGGCGACTTCCAGCACCAGTCCCTTGTCGGCTTCATGCGTGACCTCTCGCACCGGGCCGAAGCGGTTCAGCGTGTTGCGGCGCACGAAGCGGTCGAGCTCCAGCAACTCCTCGTCGGTGAAGCCGAAATAKGCCTTGCCGACCGGCACGAGTTCCTCGCCTTCCTCCGTCGTTCGCCAGACGCCGAAGGTGAAATCCGAATAGAAGGACGAACGTTTGCCGTGACCACGCTGGGCGTACATCAGCACGCAATCGACCAGCCGCGCATCCCGCTTCCACTTGTACCAATACCCTTTCGGCCGGCCGGGCAAATAGGGCGAATCAAGGCGCTTGATCATGCAGCCCTCGACGGCTTCGGCATCGACGCCGGCTCCAGAGGCCTCGGGGTCTGCGCGCGCGGCCGCCAGTTCCTCCCAATCGCTGAAGGCGATCGGCGGTGACAGATCCACCACTGCGGAGGACAGCCGCGCGACAAAGGCCACGAGCCGCTTGCCGCGTTCGGCGAGCGGCAAGTCGCGAATGTCCTCCTCGCCATCGACGAGCAGGTCATAGGCCCGGATATGAGCCGGATACTCCGCCAGCATCTTCGCGGTGACGCTCTTGCGGTTCAGCCGTTGCTGAAGCGTGTTGAAGCTCTGGACGGCATTCTCGCGGCGCACCAGCAATTCGCCGTCGAGTGCGCCGTCGAGAACGAGCGCCTCCGTGACATCCGGGAAGGAGGCGCCGATATCCTCGCCGGTCCGTGAATAGAGCCGGGTGATGCGGGCCCCATCGGCGCGCGTGCCGCTGACCGCCTGAACGCGGATTCCGTCCCATTTCCACTCGGCCTGGAACTCCGCCGGAACGAGCTTGTCGAAATCGCCCTCCTCGATCGGGTGCGAGAGCATGGCGGGGCGGAAGGGCGCCGGATCCGTCGCGGCCGGCCGCGGTCCCCTGCCTTCCAGCCAGGCGAAGAGCGGCTCATAGGGCGGCTCCAGCCCGTGCCAGACCTGCTCGATCTCGTCGGGCTCGACACCGCCGAGGCTCGCCGCTGCCGTCTTGGCGAGCCGGGAGGAGACCCCGATACGCAATGCGCCGGTGATGAGCTTGAGCAATGCCCAGCGTCCGGTCTCATCGAGCGCATCGAGCCAAGACGCGATCAGGCGGGGCAAGTCCGTCTTGCCGGAGTTTCGCAGGCCCGAGACGACATCGGGCAGGTGTGGCGCCGCATTCGCACCGTGCCGGGCCGGCCACATCAGGGCTATGGTCTCCGAGAGATCGCCGACATAGTCGTAGGATAGCGCAAACAGCACCGGGTCCGTACGCTCGGCGATCAGCGCCCGGATCAGGCCCGGCTTGGCGTTCTGGAACACCAGGCCGCCGGTCATCGCGGCCAGTGCCAGCCCCCGGTCCGGATCAGGCGTAGTGCGCAGGTAATCCGCGATCAGCGCGAGCTTCGCATTGCGGCGCGGTTCATAGGCAAGCCTGTCGAGCAACCAGGCGAAACGGTTCATCCTGCCCTCCCCCGCAGCAGTTTCAGGCAAACGTCAAGGCTGGCGCCGGGGCCCTGCCTGTCCCGAAATTCCCTCATCAGGCCATTCACCGGCGTTCAGTCTCCATTCATGAACGAAACCTTACCAGCCAAGGGAGCAGTCATGAGGATGTCGGGATGCGCGCCGCGATGCGGTTCTTTGCCGTGAATCTCATTGTGGCCTTGGCATTCGCAACGTTGCAGATCGGCAGCGCTGCAGCCGCGTCCTTTGAATGCCGGGAAACGCCGATGATGCAGGCGGCGATACCGCTCCCTGCCGTCGCAGCCAAGATCAGCCGCGAGCATAAGCTCGACATCCTGGCCATCGGCTCGTCTTCCACGGAAGGGATCGGCGCGTCCTCCAAGGACAAGAGCTACCCCGCCCGTCTGCAGAAGCTGCTTGGTCAGAGCTGGCCCAATGCCGCCATCAGCGTCACCAATGCCGGGATCGGGGGCGAAACCGCCCCGCAGACGATCGCGCGCCTGAAAAGGGCCCTGAGCGAGCGGCGCTATGATCTCGTCATCTGGCAGGTCGGCACCAATGATGCGGTGCAGGGTGGTGATCTCGCCGCCTTCGAGGCCATGGTCTCCGACGGCATCACGGCAGTCCGCCAGGCCGGCTCCGGTCTCGTGATCCTCGACCCGCAGTATTTTCCGACGGTGAAGGATCCCGAACGGTATCGCAGCTTTGTCGAGGCCATCGCAGACACGGCACGCAGCCGCTCGATCMCCGTTCTCTCGCGCTACAACACGATGCGCGACTGGCATCGGCGCGACGCCAATGCGTTCGCCGCGGTGCTCGCCAGTGACGGCTTCCATATGAGCGACACCGGTTACGATTGCCTGGCGCGGGACATGGCCGTCTCGCTGCTCGGCATGACGCTGCCCGGCCGCTCCCACACCGCGCAGGCCGCACAGTAGAGGCGGCTGCCGGCTGCTAGAGCTGCGCGGCATCGGCCGTCTCGCTCACGGTTTCGGCCTCGCCCTCGTCGCCATAGCCGACAAGATGCAGCGGCTTCGCGTTCAGTCCGACCGTCCCGCACCAATGGACCAATGCGTCGGCCTCACCATGGGTGACCCAGATCTCGCCGGCGCCGGTTTCTCTGATCGTTGCCTGAAGATCGCCCCAGTCGGCATGATCTGAAACGATCAGCGGCAATTCCACGCCCCTCTGCCGCGCTCTCGCCCGGATCCGCATCCAGCCAGACGCGAAGGCGGTCACGGGGTCCGGAAATTTCCGCGCCCAGAGATCCTGAATCGAGCTTGGCGGGCAGATGACGATCTCTCCGGCCAGCGCCTTCCGATCGCTCGCCGAAACCAGGCGCGTCTCCCCGACGGGAACTCCTTCCGAAGCGTAGAACTCCGTCAGGGTCTCGAGCGCACCATGGATATAGATGGGCCGCTCGTAGCCGGCCTCGCGGATCAGAGCCATGACACGCTGCGCCTTGCCGAGCGAATAGGCGCCGACGATATGCGTCCGCTCGGGAAAGAGCCTGACCGATTCCAGCAGCTTGGCGATTTCGGCACCGGCCGGCGGATGGCGAAACACCGGCAGGCCGAATGTCGCCTCGGTGATGAAGACATCACAGGAAACCGGTTCGAAACCGGCGCAGGTCGGGTCGCGTTCGCGCTTGTAATCGCCGGAGACGACGATCCGCAGCCCCTTGCTCTCGACCACGATCTGGGCGGAGCCAAGGACATGCCCTGCCGGGACGAAGCGGATATCGACCGGACCGATCGACGTCATCGCGCCCGGCACCGCCTCCTGCCGGCTCTGCGTAAAGCCCTCGCCATAGCGCAAGGCCATGATCGCCAGCGTCTCGCGCGTCGCCAGGACGGCGCCGTGTCCCGCCCGCGCATGGTCGGAATGGCCATGGGTGATCAGCGCCCGCGCCACCGGGCGAACCGGATCGATATGAATGTCAGCCAGCGGGCAATAGAGGCCGGCCGGCGTCGGGATCAACAGCTCCGAAGGGCGCATTGTCTGGTCTGGTGCATGGGCGTGAGATAAAGTCGATCGCTCATGGAAAAAATCCAGCCTCGTTTCTCGACGTCGTCCGGCGATCCCCGACTCGACCGCCGCTATGAATGGGCGGCCGCCGCGCTCTCCGAGGGAGACGCCGCAACAGCCGTCGATCTCCTCGATCAAACGCTCGGGGAGGCGCCGGGTTTCGTCGCGGCCTGGCATCTCTACGGCAAGGCCAAGGCGAAACTTGGCAGCAAGGAGGAGGCCGCGGAAGCATGGCGGCAATGCCTGGTTCTCGATGATGCGGATCATCTCGGCGCCAGGCTCGATCTCGCGCGCATCGGCGCGATTCCGGCGGAACTGGCCGCCTCCGATGCATTCTCCGGCCGTCTCTTCGACGAATACGCCGAACGTTTCGATAGTCACCTCGTAGAATCCCTGTCCTATCATGGTCCAGCCCTGCTGAAGGACGCACTTGCGCGGGCCTGTGCAGCGCAAAACCGCGCCCTGTCCTTCGCCATGACACTCGATCTCGGTTGCGGCACCGGGCTGATGGGCGAAGCGATCAGAGCCGAAACCGAGTTTCTCGCCGGCTGCGATCTCTCGGCCCGGATGATCGAGAAGGCGCGCGCCAAGTCACGCGATGACGGAGGCCCGCTCTATGACAAGCTCGCCGTGGCGGGCCTCGTCGAATTCCTCGCAAGCCGCCGCGATGCGTCGGCCGATCTGGTCATCGCGGCCGATGTCTTCGTCTATCTCGGCGAACTTGCGCCGGCCTTCGCTCAAACGGCGCGGGTTCTGACAGCCACGGGCCTGGTTGCCTTCACCGTGCAGGATCATGACGGCGAGGACGTGATCGTCGGTGAGGATCGTCGTTTCGCCCATGGCGAACGCTGGCTCCGGCGGCAGTTGTCCGAAGCTCGGTTGACGCCGCTCCTGCTGGAGGCCGCAAGCACGCGGAAGGACCGCGGGAAGCCGGTGCCGGGGCTGGTTGTGGTGGCGGCGCGCGCTTAGGCCAACGCAAGGTCTCAGGGTCCCATGGCCCAAAGGGGCGGGATTTCACTCTCGCCCCGCACCGCCTATCTCTATCCCGCATGGATGCCCCCGCCGCCTCCCTCCCGCCAGGATTCGCCGACTGGTTCGCTTATCGCGGCTGGACTGCACGCCCGCATCAGCTTGCATTGCTGGAAGAGGCGCGCGCCGGGCGCTCGACCCTGCTCGTCGCGCCGACCGGCGCCGGCAAGACGCTTGCGGGCTTCCTGCCCTCGCTGGTCGAGCTCAGCGAGGGCAATGGCCGCCGTGACGGCCTGCACACCCTCTACATCTCGCCGCTCAAGGCTCTCGCTGTCGACATCGCCCGCAATCTCGAGACGCCGATCCGGGAGATGGCGCTGCCGGTCACGGTCGAGACCCGCACGGGAGACACCTCCGCCGCCAAGCGCACCCGGCAGATCGCGCGACCGCCGGACATCCTGCTGACCACGCCGGAACAGCTCGCCCTCCTGGTCTCGCACCGGGATGCGAAGCCGTTCTTCGCCAGCCTCAGGCGCGTCGTGCTCGACGAGTTGCACGCGCTCGTCACCTCGAAGCGCGGCGACCTGCTTTCGCTCGACCTGGCGCGGCTGCGCAAACTCGCGCCAAAACTCTCGGCTGTGGGCCTCTCGGCGACGGTGCGCGAGCCGGCCGACCTGCAGCGCTATCTCGGCGGGGTCGGGACTTCGGCCGGGCTGGTCGCCGTCAAGGGCGGGGCAAGCGCGCGGATCGGCATCCTGCAATCCGCCAACCGCCTGCCGATGGCCGGGCACACCACCGGCCATGCCATTCGCGACGTCTACAAGGCGATCGGCGATCACCGCCTGACCTTGGTCTTCGTCAATACGCGCATGCAGGCCGAGTTCATGTTCCAGGGCCTGTGGAACATCAATGACGACAATCTGCCGATCGCGCTGCATCACGGCTCGCTCGACGCCCAGCAGCGCCGCAAGGTCGAGGCGGCGATGGCCGCGGGCAAGCTGAAGGCCGTCGTCTGCACCTCGACGCTGGATCTCGGCATCGACTGGGGCGATGTCGACCTGGTCATCAATATCGGCGCGCCGAAGGGCGCGAGCCGGCTGATGCAGCGCATCGGCCGCTCGAATCACCGCATGGACGAGCCGTCGCAGGCCCTGCTCGTTCCCTCCAATCGCTTCGAACTTCTGGAATGCCGCGCCGCCCTCGACGCTGTCGCTGAAGCCGCTCAGGACACGCCTGAGCCCCGTATCGGCGCGCTCGATGTGCTGGCCCAGCACGTGCTCGGCATCGCCTGTTCCGACGGTTTTGCTCCGGACGCGCTCTACGAGGAGGTGCGCACCGCGTCGCCCTATGCCGGCCTTGCGCGGGTCGATTTCGACGCCGTGGTCAATTTCGTCGCGACCGGCGGCTATGCCCTGCGCAGCTATGAACGCTTCGCCAAGCTCCGGCGGGGCAAGGACGGGCTCTTCCGCGCAAGCAACCCGCGCGTGATCCAGCAATATCGCATGAATGTCGGCACCATCGTCGAATCGACCATGCTCAAGGTCCGGCTTGGCCGGCTGCGCAGCGCAAGGCCCGGCCAGCCCGGCATGCTGAGCCGCGGCGGCCGTATCCTGGGTGAGATCGAGGAGTATTTCGCGGAGACGATGACGAGCGGCGACACCTTTGTCTTCGCAGGCGAGGTGCTCCGCTTCGAGGGTATCACCGAGAACGAGGTCGTCTGCTCGCGCACCAATCCGGGCACCGACCCAAAGATCCCGTCCTATGCCGGGGGCAAATTCCCCCTCTCGACCTTCCTCGCGGCCCGCGTGCGCGCCATGCTCGCCTCGCCGCAGGAATGGGCCAGGCTGCCGGACGAGGTGTCCTCCTGGCTGCATGCGCAAAGGCTGAAGTCGCGCCTGCCCAAACCCGGCGAGTTGCTGGTCGAGACCTTTCCGCGCGGTGGGCGGTTCTATCTTGTCGCGTACCCGTTCGAGGGCCGCCTCGCCCATCAGACGCTCGGCATGCTGCTGACGCGGCKGCTGGAGCGGGCCCGCATGAGACCGCTCGGCTTCGTCTGCAACGATTACGGTATCGCGGTCTGGACGTTGGGCGACATGTCGGCGGCGGTCGCCCGTGGAGCGCTCTCGCTCGACGAACTGTTCGCCCAGGACATGCTCGGCGACGATCTCGAGGCATGGCTCGCCGAATCGGCTCTGATGAAGCGCACCTTTCGCGCCTGCGCCATCATTGGCGGGCTGATCGAACGCCGCTTCCCCGGGCAGGAGAAGAGCGGCCGGCAGGTCACGATGTCGAGCGATCTCGTCTACGACGTGCTGCGCCAGCACGAGCCTGACCACGTGCTGCTGAAAGCCGCATGGGCCGACGCTGCAACAGGCTTGCTCGATATCCAGCGGCTCGCTCAAATGCTGACACGAATCAGCGGCCGGATCGTGCATCAGCCGCTGGACCATGTTTCGCCGCTCAGTGTTTCGGTAATGCTCGAAATCGGACGCGAGGCGGTTCATGGCGAGGCAGCCGACGAGATCCTGGCGGAGGCTGAAGCGATGATGCTCGAAGAGGCGATGGCGTGACGCTGCCCGCAACCAACGAATTTTCAGCCCGTGAGGCGGGAGCACTCATGCTCGGGCGGCTCGCAATCGTCCCCGATCTCTCGGGCGCGCTGTGGCTGCCCGAAGAGCGCACGCTCGTCGTAGCCGATCTGCATCTGGAAAAAGGCTCGGCCTATGCGGCGCGCGGCATCTTCCTGCCGCCCTATGATTCCGCGACGACGCTGGCGACGCTGACGGCCGCGATCCTGCGTCACGCTCCAGCGCGCGTCATCGCGCTTGGCGACAGCTTTCACGACCGCGGCGCGGAGGAGCGGATCAGCAGTGACGATCTGCGCTCCCTGCACCTGCTGCAAAAGGGCCGTGACTGGCTCTGGGTGACCGGCAACCACGACCCCGCGATCAGCCGGACGATGGGCGGCGAAACTGCGGCCTGCCTCGCGATTGCAGACGTCGTGCTGCGCCACGAACCCGATGCGGCTGAGGCCGGCTTCGAGATCGCCGGGCATCTCCACCCGGCGGCCAAGATCAGGATGCGCGGGCGGGCCCTGCGTCGCCGCAGTTTCGCGCTCTCCGGGCGGCGCTGCATCCTCCCGGCCATGGGCGCCTATGCCGGCGGGCTGAACCTTCGCGATGCCGCCTTCCGTCCGCTTTTTCGCGACGGTCTGACGGCGCATATGCTCGGCGACGGCAGGCTCTTCCGGATCGATCGGCAGTTGCTGCTGGCGGACTGATGCGGGGCCATCGTTCCCGGAGAGCGCCAGCGCACCCGGCTCTGAGCTGAAGCAATCTCTCCATTACCAATGGAGTGCTCGACAGCAGCAGGATCGCCGAGAAGGACCGGTTCCGACTTTTTCACATGCTGTTTGCCCGCTACGGGTTGCGTCCGGCGGGGGCTTGTGGCATCAGGACGCCGCTTCGGAACGACGCCGCGCCTGCCATCGCCGATTTCGCGATTGAACGGCGCTTCAAGGCTTACGGTCCTGCTGCGGTAGCTCAGTGGTAGAGCACTCCATTGGTAATGGAGAGGTCGAGAGTTCAATCCTCTCTCGCAGCACCAGCCCAACACGCCTGAAATCACGCAAATCAATGTGAGCATGGGTTACACACCCGCTTGGCGGTACGTGGGCGGCCGGTATGCCTGTTCTCACAGCTCGCCATCGCCGATATCCAAGGACCGGCATCCGTCCCTTGGAAATACCGATCGGACAGCCACCCCATCACAGATCGTCACATTGTGCTGAAACCGAGCCTCACGGACTGATCGCTCCGTCCTCCCATCGCGCTCGCGACCGCTGCTACCGTCAGACAGGCTCTGCGCGTGCCGTCACGGCCCCGCGCATCTTCTCAGTGTAGTCCGTCAAGCTCGGCCAGACCGAGGCGATGACGTCGAGTTCGGCCAGGGACGACATCGTGTCGCCCTGGGCCAATGCAGGACGCAGTCGTGCCTGGGCTGACAGGAGCGCTTGCCCCTCTGGCGTATTGCGCAGGCTTGCCTCGCCCAGCACCRTGAAGATCGGCGTCGCTTCGGTGCGCCCGCGAACGGCGATGCGGTCGAGTTCAAAGACAAAGAAGGCGTCCTCGATCGCGCGCGCGGTCCCGTCTCCGATGACGACCGGCACCGCGTAATCCTTGGTCACGCCCTCCAATCGCGACGCGAGATTCACGGCATCGCCCAGAACAGAGTAGTCGTAACGCCAGCGCGACCCGATATTGCCGACAACGCACATGCCGGTATTGACCCCCACTCCGACGGCAAGCGGCGGCAGACCGGGCTCCTCCATCTGGAGTTCCCCATTCAAGCGCTCGACCGCCTGCGACATTCTTAGCGCGGCGGCGATGGCAGCACTCGCATGGTTCGGATCGGACAGCGGCGCATTCCAGAATGCCATGACGCAATCGCCCATATATTTGTCGATTGTGCCACGGGCCTCCAGGACCTGTTCCGATAGCGCATCGAGAAGGCGGTTGATGATGCTGGTCAGCCGGATCGGGTCATCTTTCAGGCGCTCCGACAGGCTGGTGAAGCCACGCACGTCGCAGAACAGGACGCTGATCTCGCGCCGCTCGCCGCCCAGCTTCAACGAATCGGGATTGCGCGCGAGTTCCTCGACCAGATCGGGCGTGACGTAGCGGGAAAAAGCCTGCGAAACGGCGGCGCGCAGCCGGCGCTCGCGGGCGTAGTCGATGCCAAAGCGTGCGCCGAACCCTATGAAGGCCGCAAGCGTCGGCGTCACCGGCGGCAGCCAGACTCGGCCGTAGCGCAGCAGGAGCCAGCTGCCGGCGGCAATGGCAATGACGCTTGCCGCCGCGATCACGCCCGTGCGCCAGGTGATGGCCGCCGAGCCCGTGCCGCAGCCGATCAGGGAGCAAACCAGGACGACGGCTGCGATCGCGCTGAGTGGTGCGGGTCTGATCCAGAGCCCATGCCTGAGATTATCGAGCAGGGTCGCGTGGATCTCGACGCCCGACGTCAGTGTTCCGGTTTTCGTGGTGTAGGGGGTGGAAAACGCATCGTTCGCACCGGAAGCAGCAGTCGGGGCCGCCTTCAGGTTGAACCCAACCAGCACGACCTTGTCTTTGAGGAGSCCTGGCGGAAGAAAGGCTGCCGGGTCGAGCGCCTGATAATAGGAGACCGTCGGATAGGTGCGTGGTCCGCCGAGATACTGGATCAGGACACGCTCGGGGATAGCGGGCAGGGGTTCGCCAATCTGGCCAAGGAGCGCGGCGGCAAAGCTGCCTTCGATGCGTGGCATTCGCCGCAGGACGCCGTCGCTGTCGAGATCGACGGAGGTCACACCGGTTTCCGCGCCGTTTTCCGTGAACGCCGGCAGGGGCTCGACCAGCGAGACCTGCGTGCCATGGTCCATGGCGATGACTTCGCGATCTGCCGCCAGCACCATGCCGGGTGCGAGCGCAGCGGCAAGAGCGGCATCGGCGGCTTCACCCGACGGTTCCGAGAAGATGATATCGAGGCCAATGACCTTCGCGCCTGCCTGCTTCAGGCTCTGGACCAGGCGGGCGTGAGTTGCGCGCGACCAGGGCCAGCGCTCGGACAATTCGGCGAAGGACGGCTCATCGATTGCGACGATCACGGCCCCGGGCTGATCCGGCTGGGGCGGGGCGATCATGGTCAGGATATCGAAGACCCTGGCCTCGACGATCCTGATGCCGGCGCGGCCATGCAGCGGCACGATGAGAAGCGAAACCAGCGCTGCCAGTAAAATGTTGCGCAGGCGGGGGCGCCCGCGCAATTCGATCTGCAGGGCCCTGTAGCGGTGAAGCAGAGCCGCGGCGACCCGGCCTTGAGCAGGCGCTGCGCGCGCCATCAGAACCGGACCTTGAGCGAGCCGGCAATCGTGCGGCCCGCACCGAGGATCGCTTCGCTGGTGCCGACGCGCGCGGCGACCTGCTCGTAGCGCCTGTCGAAGACGTTGAGCAGGGAGAGTCCCAGCAGAAAGCGCCGATCCGGCGTTTCGTAGCTGGCCGCGAGGTCGGTGGTCCAGAAAGGATCGAGCTTGACGCCGCCGGGACTGTCGTAGCGCTCACCGATATAGTTCTCGATCACCGAGAACTTGATGCGGCTGGGATGGACGAAAGTCAGCCCGGCGCGCGCGAAGCGACGCGGCACGAACGGCACGTCGACTTCCAGGCCGYTCGCGTCGATCGTACTGGAATTGGCCATGCCGATGGTGCCGAAGACGCCGATGCCATGCGTCAGCCAGATATTCGCGGTCGCCGTGACATAGTCGATCCTGGCCTTGTTCAGGTCGAAGCTGTCGAGCGTGTCGGGGAAATCGAGCCGCAGGTTTCGGGCTCGCTGGTTCTGGTACTCGACTGCGGTGAAAATGTTCTGGGTCCATTCGGCGTCCCAGCGCAGCGCCACCGTTTCCTTGTTGCCGCCGAGCTGGACCGGCAGGGCGTTCGGAACCAGCCCCACCGTGGTCACCGGTGACAATGTGAACCCGTTCGGCAACTCGGTGTCGCGCCGCCAGGCCGCGCGCAGCCAATGGTTATCGATCGGGGAGAAACCTATGCCGATGCGCGGATCGGCATAGGTCTTGGACCGCGACGGCCCCATATCGGCGCCGAGCAGCTGGATGCCACCCTCGATCTGGATCTTGTCGGAGGGCTGCCATTGCAGATTGGTATAGGCGCGACCGGCCGTGAAATTGCTGCGGGTGCCGTCAAAGGTGTCGTTGCTTTCCAGGAACGAAATGAGGGGAATGGACAGCGTCGCGCCTTGCGCGATGAAGCTGCGAATGCGTCCGCTCTGGCCTTCGAGGCCGCTGCGCAAGGTGAAATCGCCGAAGCCGAAGGTATGGCTGAGCGCGGCCGTGACTGAATCGACCTTCGTGTCCTTCCGCTCGCGCGTGTCGAGCGACAGGAAGAACGGCCCGAAGGTTGGATCGTCGATGACGGCGGCATTCGTCACAGTCCGACGCTGTGACTGATCAGCCCCGGTCGCGACCACTGCACCGGTCAGCACGTTGCGGTAGCCGAATGTGTGGCTCCAGCCGGCGCCGGCCTGATAGGTCTTCACGGAATTGGTATCAGCGTCGAAGAGGTTGATCGCCGGAGCGATCAGATCCGGCTTGGCTGAGTTCACCGTGCCCCAGAGCAGGAAGCGATCGGCCGCACTGGGCGCGATACCGACGAATGCCGCCGCCGACTGGCCGTCTTCGCCGCCGGCCCGGCCGCGGCGATTGCCCGTGTCGATCCGGTTATAGGACAGGGAAACCGATGTCGGCACCGGCTCGTTGCTGAAGGCCTGGACCATGGCCTCGCTTTGCCAGCCGTTGCGGCCGTTGCGGCGTATGAGAGAGCCGCCGAACTCGATGTCGATGAAGGGCCGGCGCAGCAGATCGATGCGGCCGATACGGCCGGAGACCGCCAGCGGATCGAAGAACAAGCCCTGCAGGATGAGGTTGCCGGCGACATCGGCGGTACCGCCTTCGATCTGGTCGAGCGTCGGGCGGGCGAAGAGCGGCCGGGCGCGGCGCGCTGCCGATTGGTCGAAATAGCTCGTGGCGCTGAACGGATCGGCGACGCGGTCGGTGTAATAGCGCCCCCAATCCTCGAGGCTCAGCAGGCGATAGGCCTGCCCGAGATAGGAACCACCGGTCTTCGTCGTCGCCAGCGCCGCGAAATAGCCCCCACGGTTGCGATAGCGTCTCACAGCCTCGCGCGCATTGATGATGGCGGCATCGGCCTCGAGCTGGTCGACGGCGATGGCAGTCCGGGTGATGGATATGATGGGATCGTTCTTGTCGAGACGGTCGGCATTGTCGAGCGCCTGGCCAGCCACTTCCAGGTCACCAMTCTGATATTGGGCAATGGCGACCGCGAGCAGACTCTGCGCGTCAGCTGGATTGGCGGCGCTTCCGGCGAGCGTGAACTCCAGCGCCTTCGCCATGTCGCCCTTCTGCAGGTAGTAGCGCCCCTTGGCGGTGTAGGCGGCATCGAGCGAGGGATCGAGCGCCAGTGCCTTCTCGATCAGCCTTCCGGCTTCATCGACGCGGCTCTGGTCGAGCAAGAGAGTGGCGAGATTCGCATAGGCAACAGGATCATCGGGATCGACCGCGATAGCCCGCCGGAAGGCACGCTCGGCCTCAAGCGGCGCATCGCGGGCGCTCTCGGCGAGGCCAAGGCCGTTCCAAAGCGTGGCCTCRCCGGGAGCGACCTCCGTGCCGCGCGTGAAATCGGCAACGGCCCCATCGAGATCGCTGTCGATGCTGCTCTTGAGGTAACCGGAGGCCAGCAGCGTCTCGGGGCTGTCGGGATCGATGGTGCGCATGCGCTCGACGGTGGCCCGCATCTCGTCGCGTCGGTTCAGGAGCAACGAGACCTGCGCCGACACCATCGAGGAGAGCAGGTGGCGGGGCGCCGCCTTCTCCGTCTGACGCAGCACGTTTGCCGCCTCTTCCAGGCCTTTGCCGAAGCCCATGACATAGGCGGCACAGACATTCTGGTCCGCTCCACCGACGCGTGGCATTGGCAGCACGCGCTTGGGTTCGGCCATCGTGGCGGCGGCGTAATAACCGCATCGCGCCGTCAGTTGCTGGCGCCCCGTCGTGCCACGTGCCGCCCGCGCGAACAGCGCGGCTGCTTCCTTGTAGCGCTTGGCCGAACCCGCGAGCATCGCCTCGACGAGATCGAGGCGGGCGCTCTGGCTGGAACGGTTCGCCTGCGTCTCGCCCGTACCGCGCCGCGCCGCAGTCCAGTCCTCGTCCGGGCCCGGGATGAAAGCCGGACGCTGGCCGAGGCGCCGGCGCGCCTCCGCCACCGCCTGCAGCACGATCTCGCGCGGATCATGACCCATGCCATTTTCCGCAATCGCGACCCAATCCTCAGTCGTGCGCGCCGGGATCGGGATGGCGGCGAGCCGCGCGCGCTCGCTGCGCCGTGCCGCACCGTCGAGGCGGGTCGCCGGCAGGCCACGGAACAGGCCGCGCAGCTCCATGTAGAACAGCATCTGCTCGCGATCGTCGGACCTGACCAGAACGGTCTTGGTCGGACGTTCTCCGATACGCGCCGTTGCGCCTTCGCCTTGCTGGACCGTGACCGAGCCCTGGGGGTTGCTGAACTCGACTGTGCCTTCCAGCACGACCAGCGACGTGCGGTCGCCCTGGACCGACAGCGACCAGTCGGTGCCGCGGATCGCGGCCGAGGCGGCCGGCGTCTTCACGGTCACGCCAGTACCGCCGCGCGAGGCACGAGCCCAGACATTGCCATTCGGCACTGTCAATTCGGTCGTGCCCGTCGCCGCTGCGACCTGGTTGACGACGAGCGTCGACTGGCGCCCGACGCGGATCGTCGTCTGGTCCTGAAAGGTGATGCCGAGCGTCCCGATCTCACCGGTACGCAGCGTATCGCCACCAACCACGTCCTGGCGCACGACGGCCGGGTGCCAGCGCGGCTCTCGCTGCAGCTGGAGTTCCTCGCCCCCCTTTGCGGAGACGATGGCGCCGGCGCGAGGCGTCGATCGCGGTACAGGCTCCTGGGCCGATCCCGCCGTCGACGTTGCGGCCACAACCATGAGGCCGGCAAATCCCCGGCGAACGACGCGGCGGAACATGGTGAAGCCCCCGGAGCAATCCAAAACCGTCTAACTAGCTTTTGCTGGTTACAGGTACTAGGGGATGACCTACCGTCCGGCTGTGCCTTTTAGGCAACATGCCGGAGAAGATTTCCAAGCTCCGATTAAAGTGACTTGGCCAAAGATATGGCCCATGTCCACGGGACGGCAGTCAACAAGAGTGCAATCAGCCCCCGCTTGAGGCAGCGAAACTTCGAACGCAGTATCCGGGCGTTGACGTAACACTGGTTCAACACGTCATCGAGGTATTCTTCTTCCGTCATCTTGACGAAGCGAGAACGAAACTCGTCCTGCGGGAGGCCTGCGACAGTACCGAAAAAGGAGAGCGATGGTTTTCCAGCCCGCAGGCGAGGAATCTGCCCGCGCATCAACTGGTACAGAACCGTCGCGAACCCGCCCGCCGCAACGGCCAGGGCAAACATAAAAATGCCGTTCCATTGCTTTACGGCAGGCGTTGCAGCCGAGAGCGCGCCCATCATAGCAACTGTGATGCCCATCAGCCCGGCGCTGCGGCTATCATGCCGCCCGATCCAGTCGATCATCTGCGAAAGCGACTTCTCGGCCCGCTCMCTGACCCAGTCCTCAGCCATTTTCTGCCCTCGCCCCCACCAAGTCCCTTTGCGTCAATCCACAATCACGCGCAAGTACTCTCAGTATCGACCCGACGTGCGAGAGAGATCGGCATCGTTGCTCATTCCATCGCGGCATCAGGCGCCAGGACGTCTTCGGTTGGAATACAGCTTCAGCTGGCTTCGAACTTCCGGGCTCGAAACGCGCGCATTTTCGCGCGGTTGCCGCAAACCTCCATCTCGCACCAGCGTCGCCGCCGATTCTTGGTCGTGTCGAACATGAGCCAGCCGCAATGGTCTCCCTCGCAGCGCTTGACCCGCGCGAGATCTTGCTGGGTCATCACGGTGAGAGCCGAGAGCGCAATCGGCCCGAGCACCGCCTCCACGAGGGCCGTGTAGGGGTCCCATGTCCAGGCGAATCCACCGCCTGAGGTCGAGAGCCGCGCCCGGCTCAGGCAATGGGCATGAACCGCCGTCAACGCCGCGCGATCCTCCTCCCGCGGCGTATCGCGCCGGGCCAATGCCGCGCCGATCTCGTAGACGGTTTCCCGAAGCGCATGGGCCTCGCTCAGCAGCCGGGAAGCGAGAACCTCGTCGGCAGCGACCATTGCCAGGGCCGCATCCCTGTCCGTGTCACTAAGCAGTTTTGCGAGATGCGCCCAGAGGACGATATCGGCCCCGTTATGCAGATACTCGGCATGCTGCGTCCCTCCCCGATCCGCGACAGAATTGACAAAATCGAAGGCGAGCTCGCTGGCGATAAGCGGCAAACTCACAGCGCGGCTGGGGGGCGGCAGGTCGTTGGCATCCATGTAACCGCCTATACCCGTTTAAAAGGTTCTATCAAGCGCTTTCCTCGCGCTCCCTCCCGTAGCGGAGAGCCAGCGGGACACTTGCCCTCGGGGATGCCTCTGACCATGTTGCTGGCCCTCCCGCAGACCGGACGCGGCATCTTGCAGGTACGCTGCGACAGCAGTGCGATTTCAGCAAGGAGGCGCCGCGGCCACCCTTTCGAGCCGTTCGAAACACAGTTCGAGTTCGGCATCGGTCACGGTCATGGGCAGAGAAAAGCCGATGCTGGCCGGCCCTTTGGACGTCGTCGAAAGGCCGAACTCGAAACAGCGCGACACGAGCCTGGCCGCGAATGCCGGGCCGGGATTCATGCCGAAAGCGGCGGGGTCGAACTCGATGGCGAGCAGCAATCCGCACCCTCGTACGCCGAGAATGGCGGGGGCCTCGCTTGCGAGAGCGGCGATGCGCGACCTGATGCGCCGTTCAAGCTCGGCAGCGCGCCGCACCAACCCGTCACGCTCGACGATATCGATCATGGTCAGGGCGGCTCGCGTGGTGAGCGGGTTCTTCTCATGCGTGTAGTGACCGAGATCGAGCTCGGGGGCGATGTCCAGCCGCGCGTCGGCGATGACGGCGGCGATCGGCAGGAGCCCACCACCCAGCGCCTTACCGAGCACCACCGCGTCGGGTATGGCGCCGACATGTTCAAAGGCGAAGAAGCGGCCGGTCTTGCCGAGGCCTGATGGAATCTCGTCGAAGATCAGCAGTGCGCCGTGCCGGTTGCAGAGATCGCGCACTTCGGCCCAGAGCCCGTCCGGCGGGACATGGCAGTTGGAACGGATCGGCTCAGCGACAACGGCCGCGATGCCGGTCTCGGACCTCCCAAGAGCTTCGCGCATCTCCGCGAGCATGCGCTGCGCGCCGTCCGGCGCCCAATAGGGCGTCACGTGCCGACGCCCCGGCAGGAAGGGGCCGAGGCGCGGGTCCGCTGCGGCTTTCGACAGGCCAAAAGCGCCGAAGCCGTGCCCGTGATAGGAGCCTTCCAGCGAGATCGTCTCGTGGCGGCCCGTCGTCACGCGCGCCAGCTTCAGGGCGATCTCCATGGCGTCCGAACCGCCGGTCGCGAAGAGAACCTTGGCCCGCGCACCGGGCCAGTACGCCAGCAGCTTCTCGGCCAGCCCAACTGCGGGTTCGTTGGTGAAGCGGCGCGGCGCGAAGGGCAGCGTATCGAGCTGACGCTTCAACGCCGCGATCACCTCGGGGTGACCATGCCCGATATGGTGGACGGTGTTGCCGTGCAGGTCGATGAAGCGGCGCCCCTCGCTATCCTCGAGCCAGATGCCCTCCGCGGCCCGCAGTGCCGACAAACAGGGGCTCGATCCCTTCTGGTGGAAGAAGGCAGTTGCGTCGCGCGATACGAGATTGTCTTCCATGGCCATCGTCATTTCGAGAATGCTGAGAAGCGCGGCAACGTCAGCCAACGCAGTGGCGAGAGCCGGTGCCGACCAGGCTCCCTGCGCTTTTCGATCAATCTTGCGAGGCCGATGGCGGCGAGCGCGAAGGCCAGCAGGACGAGGCTCTTGGCGGCGGCATAGCCGAATTCACCAGAGCTGGCGTGGTTGAAGATCGCCACCGAAGCGAGCTTGTGGTTGCCGGAGACCAGGAAGATGACCGAGGACAGTGTCGTCAGCGCGTCGATGAAGACATAGAGCATGCCGAGCAGCAGGGCCGGCAGCAAGATCGGMAGCGTGACGTTCAGGAAGCGCAGGACGAGGCCGGCGCCAAGACTTTCTGCTGCTTCGTCGATGGAACCGTCCACGCGCTGCAGGGCTGCGCGGGCGGCCAGCACGCCGACGAAGATGTTCGAGAACAGGATATTGACGACGAGGATCGCTGAGGTGCCGGTCAGCGACAGGCTCGGAATGCCGAAGGGGATGTTGAAGGCGACGATATAACCGATGCCGAAGATGATGCCGGGCAGGATCGCCGGCACCAGCACGAGGAAGACGATGAGGTTGGCGCCCGGCGGCCGCAGGCGCTCGACGACATAGGCGATCACCACGGCGAACAATCCACCCACCGGGCCCGCGATCACACCGATACGCAGGCTTTCCCAGACGAGTTCGAGACCGCGCTCGGAGCTGCCATAGCCCGTGCCGGCAAGGCCGACCTTTGCGCCTTCTCCCGTGAAATGGCCGAGCGTCAGGCTCCAGTCGGTGCCCCAGACCTTTGTCACAGCACCCAGCGCCATGGTGCCGTAGACCGCGAAGATGAGCGCGYCCACCATCCCGGCCAGCGTGGCCAGGCCGATGCGCCAGGAGCGCGGCATGGGCAGCTCGGAGCGCCCCGCGATGCTCGCGCTCGAGTAGCCCTTGCGGCGCCCGAACAGCTCGAGGCCGAGATAGAGCAGCAGCGAGGGGATGATCAGCCAGACACAAAGCGCGGCGGCAAGCGGCGTATTCCTGTAGGCGGTGATCTCGTCATAGACGATCCCGGCGAGAACAGGGGTATCCCGGCCGAGAATCAGCGGATTGCCGAAATCCGTCAGGCTCATGATGAAGACGAGCACGATCGCGCGTTTGATCGCGGGCAAGGCCAGCGGCAGCGTGACATGGCGAAAGGTGGTGAAGTGACCAGCGCCAAGTCCGGCTGCGGCCTCGTCGATGCGCCCGTCCTGCCGGCGCAGGACGTTGTCGAGAATGATCAGCGTCGCTGGCATGAAGGACAATGTCTGTGCCAGCACGACGCCGAGAAGACCGTAGAGATTGCTCTCATCAGCGTCGATCAGCCCGAGGCCCTGGTCGAGCAGCGAATGCGTCACCAGCCCGCGCCGGCCGAACAGCATCACGGTCGCGGTCGCGATCAGCACCGGTGGTGCGACCAGCGGCATCAGGAAGACGCCTCTCATCACAGAGGGCCAGGGCACGCCGCCGCAATTGATGCCGTAAGCCAACGCAAACGCCAGGGGCACCGTGAAGACCACCGACAGGCCGGCAAGCGTCAGGCTATTGAATGCAGCGTTTCGAAGATAGGAATCCTGGAAGACCTTCAGGTAGTGGTCGAGCCCCCAGCGCTCCTCGGAGCCATTGCGCAGCGTGTCGAACGCCTGCTGGCCGATCAAGCTCTTCACCCTGAAGGCGAGCGCAGTCCGTTTGTGCAACATCACATGCGCGAGCGCCTGATTGTCGGCCACCTCGGCCCTGTCCTGCGGCCCAAGGGCGGTGAGTGCGGCCTGCATCGCCTGAGCCTGTTCGGAATAGGGCGCGGTGCGATCCCAGGGCGGGGTGAGCCCGGCGAGCCGGAAGGCCGCAGCGCTCCCTTCGACGCGTTCCGGCTCGGTCGCCGTCTCGCTCCAGCGGCGCATCAGGATTGCCCTGTCTTCCGTCGGTAGCTGGTCCAGGGCCTCGACCGTGACCGCCTTCAGGCGCACCAGAGGCATCGGACCGGAGATGACGAAGCTATTGACGAGCACGGCGCCGATCGGCACGCCGATGAAGACCAGCAGCAGCAGCGTGACGACGCCGCTCGCGAGTGCACGCGGCACTTGGCGCAGCAGGCGCGTCATGACCGGCCCCGCGCCGGTATCAGCGCCGCGCGCCGAGCATCTGGCATGACGATGACCGGCGCGCCGCGTGTGCCGATCCGCTCAGCCTCGTGCGACGGGCAATCGGCAATGACGGTCCGCCCGGAGTCCAGCGTCACGGTGAGGCGCACGACGGCACCAAGGAAGGCCGCGCCCGCGATCCGCCCAGGGAGCCCGCTTACCCCAGGGTGGGCAGCTGAGGCGACCCCAATATGCTCGGGCCGATAGACAGCGGTGACGCGTTCGCCGGATCGGATATCGGGCGGGAGCGCCATGGGCCAGATCTCGCCATAGGCGTCCACGCCGCCGGCCACCGCATGCCCTTCGATCAGGTTCGAGACGCCGATGAACTGCGCGACGAAGAGGGAACCGGGGCGGTGATAGATTTCCGCGGGCGTGCCGATCTGCTCGAAGCGTCCGTTGCACATCACCGCGACCCTGTCGGACAGGGCCAGGGCTTCTTCCTGATCATGCGTCACATAGAGGGTTGTGATGCCGAGCCTGTCGATGATCGACCGCAGCTCGTTACGCAGCTTGACGCGGATGCGAGCATCGAGTGCCGACATCGGCTCGTCGAGCAGCAGCACCTCGGGATCGGATGCGAGCGCGCGCGCCAGTGCGACGCGCTGCTGCTGACCGCCCGACAATTCGTGCGGATAGCGTTCGAGTAGTCGCTCCATCTCGACGAGTCGTGCCAATTCGACGACGCGGCGCTCCCGTTCATCGCGGCCGCGCGAGGCGATCATGAGCGCGAAACCGATATTCTCGGCGACGGTCTTCGTCGGAAACAGCGCATAGGACTGGAAGACGAAGCCCATGCGCCGCCGCGCTGGAGCCATGTCGGTGACATCCTGCTCCGCGCGCAGGACGCGCCCGCCATCCGGCCGCACGAAGCCGGCGATGATCCGGAGCAAGCTCGTCTTGCCGCAGCCGGAATCGCCGAGAAGGGTCACGAATTCTCCCTTGGCGAGATCGAGCGAGACGGCATCGACCGCCCGGGCGGAACCGCCATAGGATTTGACGATGTCGCGCACGGCCAGATGCGGCCGGCCCCTCACGAGGGCCGGTCGCTCTGCGGCAAAGGGCGAGGCCGCCAGTTCGATCACGGTGGCCAAATCCGTCACTGCTTGAGGATGCGGCTGGCGAATTCGCGCCGGAACGCTGTCATGTCGACGGGGCGGCGCATCTGCCAGAGCGTGATCTGCTTCAGATCGACCAGACCGTGCCCGGGCACCGCGGTCGCGCCCACCACCTTGCCGAGCACAGCGGCGGCATCGTCGCTCGCCATGAAATCGAGGAAGACCTTGGCCTCGGCCGGGTTGGGACCGCCGGCAACGAGACCACCGCCCTCGGTGACGTTGGGCGTGATCCGGCCATAGACGATCTCGACCGGCTTGCCCGAGGCCTTGGTCTCGAAACAGGTGGTATCGAAGGTCAGGCCGATCGCGACTTCGCCCGCGCCGGCCAGTTGCGCGCCACCGGAACCTCCATCGGAATACTGGTAGACGTTCTCGTTCAGGTTCTCGACGAASGGCCAGCCGAARGCGTCGACGAAAGTGGTGAGGATGGCGCCGCCGGTGCCCGATTTGAGCGGCGACGGCAGCGAAATCTCCTTGCGATAAGCCGGCCTGATCAGGTCTTCCCAGGTCGCGGGCATCGGCAGGCCCTTCTGCGCCAACCGTTCCTTGTTGACGACCATGCACATCGTCGTGGCGAAGTACTTGTTGTAGAAACCATCAGCGTCGCGGAAGGCGGGCAGGATCTTCGAGCCCTTCGGCTCGTAGGGCTCGAATACGCCGGCCTGCTTGAGTTGCTCCAGAGCGGCGTTGTTGACGAGATAGACGACGTCGGCCTGGGGCTTGGCCTTCTCGGCGATCGCGCGTTCGGCGATCGGGCCGGTCGAACCCGATACGAACTTCACCTCGATATCGGGATGCTTTTTCTTGAAGGCGCCGACCAGCGCGGTGTTGACGCTGTCGGAGGCGTTGTAGATCACGACCTCCCTGGCGTGTGCGGCGCCGCCTGCCAGGGTGAACGCCGCCGCCGCGATGGCGGCGATCCGTGTGAGGCCTTTGATGCTGGGGCTTGGCATGAATGTCTCCGTGCCTTTAGGAGCTGTCGTGATATAAGTGTTGCTAAATTGTGTGACACTGAAATGAAGCTTCACTTATTCTAACGCCGGCCCGCCCCATGAACCTGTCCCAACTCCGTGCCTTCCACGCCGTCGCGAGCCATCGCACGTTCTCAGCCGCCGCCCAGGCGCTGGGCGTCAGCCAGCCTGCGATCACCCAGCACGTGAAATCCCTTGAGGATGCCGTCGGGACGCGCCTGTTCCTGCGCATGGCGGGCGGTGTAGAACTGACGCCGGACGCACTCGACCTGTTGCCGAGAGTCCGGCAGGCAATCCTCATGCTCGACGATATCTCAGCCCGGATGAGCAACGGCCGCAGCCTTGCCGTGGGTCATCTCTCCATCGGTCTATGCGCGCCTTATGTGGCGATGCCGATCCTGAAGCGCTTTGCCGTCGAGCATCCGGGAGTGCAGCTCGACCTGCGGCTCGAAAATTCCAGCAACCTGCTGGACCTCGTCGCGCAGCACCGCGTCGACATCGGCATCGCGACCCTGCGCGAGCCGCATCCGGATTTTGCCTGCAACTTTCTGCTCGATCAGCGGCTGGAGATCCTGGTCCATGCCGGCCATCCCTGGTGGGAGCGCAGCCAGGTCGAGGCAGCCGAACTGGTGGGTCAGCGCCTCGTMACGCGCGAGGCCGGCTCAATGACCCGCCATCTCTTCGAGACGGCGCTGGCCGACCACGGCATCGAGATCACGCCGCATCTGATCCTTGGCAGCCGGGAGGCGGTCAAGGAGGCCGTAGCGGCCGGCATCGGCGTCGGAATCGTGCTCGACCGCGAGCGCGGCTTCGACCCCCGGCTGCGCGCGCTGACCGTCCGCGACTTCGATGTCATGGCCGGAGAGTATCTGGTCACGCGCCGGGAGACCCGCAGCCTCGGAAGCGTCGGCGCCTTCGTCGCCATCGCGCTCGCGGCCTTCAAGGGAGGAGCGGCCGATCGCCGCCTGTAGATCGCAGCCCGGCTGGGGCCGGTCCGCTCACGTGCCAGCGGCGGCAAGGATCACTCGGCCGGGGCGAGCAAGGGCTCGTCGAGCAGGTCCGGCAGATCGCCGCTCAGCGCGGCCTTGAGCCGGTCCTGATCAAGCTCGCCCTCCCAGCGCKCCACCACGATCGTGGCGACGGCGTTGCCGATGAAGTTGGTCACCGCACGGCATTCCGACATGAACCGGTCGATGCCGAGGATCAGCGCCATGCCGGCAACCGGGACGGCCGGCACGACGGACAGGGTGGCGGCCAGCGTGATGAAGCCAGCGCCCGTGATCCCGGCCGCTCCCTTCGAGCTCAGCATCGCCACCAGCAGCAGCAGGATCTGGTCGCCGAGCGGCAGGTGGATGTCCATGGCCTGGGCGATGAAGAGCGCCGCCAGCGTCATGTAGATATTGGTGCCGTCGAGGTTGAACGAGTAGCCGGTCGGCACGACGAGGCCGACGACGGAGCGCTTGCAGCCGGCCTGCTCCATCTTCTCCATCAGGGTCGGCAGCGCTGCCTCCGAGGAGGACGTGCCGATCACCAGCAGGATCTCTTCCTTGATGTAGCGGATCAGCGCCAGGATCGAGAAACCGTTATAGCGCGCGACCGCACCGAGCACGACGAGCACGAAGATCGCCGAGGTCAGGTAGAAGGTGCCGATCAGCATCGCCAGATTGGCGACGGAGCCGATGCCATAGCGGCCGATGGTGAAGGCCATGGCGCCGAAGGCGCCAAGCGGGGCCGCCTTCATCAGGATGGCGACGAGCTTGAAGATGGGCGCCGACAGGGCCTGCAGGAAGTCGACCACCGGCTTGCCGCGCTCGCCCACCATCGACAGCGACAGGCCAAACAGCACCGAGAAGAACAGCACCTGCAGGATGTCGCCGGAGGCGAAGGCGCCGACGATCGTGTTCGGGATGATGTTCTGGAGAAAGCCGACCACGCTGGAATCATGCGCCTGGGTCGCGTAGCCCTGCACCGATTTCGCGTCGAGGCTGGCGGGGTTGATGTGCAGGCCGGCGCCCGGCTGCAGCAAGTTACCGACCACAAGCCCGATGATCAGCGCCAGCGTCGAGAAGGTCAGAAAGTAGATCATCGCCTTGCCGGCGACGCGCCCGACCTTCTGCATGTCGCTCATTCCGGCGATGCCGGTCGAGACCGTCAGGAAGATGACGGGCGCGATGATCATCTTCACCAGCTTGATGAAGGCGTCTCCGAGCGGCTTGAGGGCAGCGCCCTGCTCCGGCCAGAAATGGCCGAGCAGGATGCCGGCCGCGATGGCCGCGAGCACCTGCACATAGAGATGCTGATAGAATTTCCTGGCAGGGGCCGGCTGGGCCGGCGCCTGGTCGAGCGTGATCGCCATGACTTCCTCCTTGGGGTCGGTCTCGCGGTGTTCTTGCTGTTCTGGACGCCGCTTGGCCGCGCTGTTGGCAATCGCCGTGCCAAGCCCTGAAGACGAATTTAATTGCGTATATTCAAAGGCTTGACCGGCCACGCGCTTCTCGCGGCGATGCACCCTGGCGATCCCCCGCACAGCGAAAGGTTGATTTGTGCGGATTTCCGCACATGATGGGACATGACCATACCCCCGCCGGAAGAGCGCGACCGCTGGGCGGCCAGGCGCCGCTGGATCGCCTTCGGGCTGCTTGTCGCGGTCATCGCCGTCGTCGCCTTCGTGATCGCCGGCGATATCGGCCGCAACCGCGCCATCGCGACCACGCACGCTCGCGCCGAGGATGCCGGCACGCTGGCGCTCGCGATCCTGCGCGGCGAATTGGAGAAGCAGCGCGCATTGCCGGTCATCCTGGCGCGCGATCCCGATGTKCGCGCGGCCCTGGTCGATGGCGACAGGCAGGCCCTCGACAGCAAGCTGGAGGCGATCGCGCGCGAGACCCGCGCCGCCGTGATCTATGTGCTCGGCAAGGACGGGATCACGATCGCCGCGAGCAACTGGCGCGAGCCGACGAGCTTTGTCGGCAACGACTACGCCTTCCGCGACTATTTCAGCGCTGCCGTCTCCGGCGGCGCGGCCGAGCAGTTTGCGCTCGGCACGGTCAGCAAGCGCCCGGCCTCTACATCACCAGCCGCGTGGATGACGGCGAGACCGCGCTCGGCGTGATCGTGGTCAAGGTCGAGTTCGACCAGGTCGAGGCCGATTGGCGGGCGCTCGGCGGGCAGACCTTCGTCGTCGACAAGCGCGGCGTCGTGCTGCTCTCCACATTTGCGGACTGGCGCTTCCGGGTCGAAGAGGCCCTGGCCCCACAGACAGCAGCTGAGATCCGGCAGTCCCTGCAATTCGGCGCCGCGCCGCTGACGCTGCTGCCCTTGCAGCGCGAGGACGAAATCGTCCGCGGCACCGGCGCTGTTGCCGGAGCGCATGTCGCCTCGCGTATCCCGATCCCGACCACCGACTGGAGGCTCGAGGTGCTCCTCCCGGTCGACCAGGCGATCCGCGACCAGCGGGCGGAACTGCAGACGCTCATCGCRCTCCTGCTCATGCCGGGCGCCGCGCTCGGCGCGCTGGCGCTGCGCCGCCGTCAGGTCAACCTCGCCAGGCGCAGCGCCGAGGCGCGGATCAAGGACGAGCTCGAACGGCGCGTCGCCGAGCGCACCRCCGCGCTCGCCGGAGCGAATGCCCGGCTCGTCGAAGAGATGGCGGAGCGCACGCGGGCGCAGGAGCGCCTCTCCGATGCGCGCGAGGAGTTGGCAAAGGCCAACCGACTCGCAACCTTGGGCCAGGTCACGGCCGGCGTCGCCCACGAAATCAACCAGCCTCTCGCCGCGATGCGGACCTATGCCGAGAATGCCCGCGCCTTCCTCGAGCGTACGGATGCGGCCAGCGTCGACGGCGCGCTGGGCAAGATCGTCAGGCTGACCGAGCGGATCGGCACCATCACGGACACGCTGCGCGGCTTCGCGCGGCGCGGCGGGGGGCCGCTTGGGCCGGTCGATCTTCGAGAGGCGATCGACGGCGCGCTGATGATCCTCGATGCCGCGCTGCGCCAGGCCGGCGTCACGCCGGTGGTCCCGGCGCTGACCCCGCCGGTCTCGGTGCTTGCCCGCCCGGTCGAACTCGAACAGGTCCTCGTCAACCTGATGCGCAACGCCATCGAGGCCATGGCCCAGCGCCGGAACGGGCAGGCACCGCGGCTCGCCATCAGCATCGCAACTGAAGCCGAGCACGTCGAGATCGCCATCGTCGATAACGGACCGGGGCTCGACGCGGAGGCCCTGGCGGCGCTCTTCACCCCGTTCCGCACCACGAAATCGCGCGGGCTCGGCCTCGGGCTGGTGATCTCCCACGACATCGTCGCGGCCTTCGGCGGCACGCTTAATGTCGCCAGCCGCGCCGGAAAAGGCAGCACCTTCACGATCAGCCTGAAGAGAGCCGCATGACCGGTCCCGACAGCACCCACGGCATCATCGAGGTCGCCTTCGTCGATGACGATCCCGATCTGCGAGACGCCAATGCGCAGGCGCTGCGCCTCGCCGGCTTCCGTGCGGTGCCACTGGGCTCGGCCCAGGCCGCGCTCGACCGTATCGGCCCGGACTATGCCGGCGTCGTCGTGACCGATGTACGTATGCCCGGCATGGACGGCATCGCCTTGTCCAGGCAACTGCGCGCCCTCGATCCGGACATTCCGGTGATCGTGATCTCCGGTCATGCGGATATCGCCATGGCGGTCGAGGCGATGAGCGAAGGCGCTTATGACTTCATCGCCAAGCCCTATTCGACCGAGCGCCTGGTCGAAACCTTGCGCCGTGCGGTGGAGAAGCGCGCGCTCATCATCGAGAACCGTCGCCTGCGTGCGCTTGCCGCCAGCTCCGACGAGGAGACCGCGCTGCTCGGCGAGGCGCCTGCCATCCTGCGCCTGCGCCAGACCATTCGCGATCTCGCCGATGTCGATGTCGACGTCCTGGTGCTGGGCGAAACCGGCACGGGCAAGGAGGTCGTCGCCAATCTGCYGCATCGGCTCGGTCGCCGCCGCGACAAGCCCTTCGTCGCGCTGAACTGCGGCGCGCTGCCCGAGAGCGTCATCGAGAGCGAGCTCTTCGGCTACGAGGCCGGCGCCTTCACCGGCGCGCAGAAGCGACGGATCGGCCGCATCGAGCATTCCAGCGGCGGCACGCTCTTCCTCGACGAGTTGGAGAGCATGCCGCCCGCAGCCCAGGTCAAGCTGCTGCGCGTGCTGGAGATGCGCGAGATCACGCCGCTCGGCTCCAACGACCTGCGCCGCGTCGACCTGCGCGTCGTCGCCGCGACGAAGCTCGATCTAGGCGACCCCGCGCAGCGCGGCGATTTCCGCGAGGATCTCTATTACCGCCTCAACGTGGTCACGTTGCGCATCCCTCCCCTGCGCGAGCGGCGCCGCGACGTGCCGCTGCTCTTTGCCCAGTTCCTCGCCCGGGCGGCGCGAAAATACGGGCGCGAGGTGCCGGCGCTGGACCGCAGCGTCGAGCGTCACCTGGTCGAGAATGCCTGGACGGGCAATGTCCGTGAGCTGGTCCATTTCGCCGAACGCGTGGCGCTCGGGCTCTCCGGCGACATGCCGGCTGCGCAGGCGCGCGAGGATGCCGTGCCCTCCAGCCTGCCCGAGCGCCTCACCGCGATCGAAGCGAACCTGATCCGCGAGGCGCTGGAAGCCAATCGCGGCGATGTCCGCGCAACCCTCGAGATGCTGGGCATCCCGCGCAAGACCTTTTACGACAAGCTCGCCCGTCACGGCATCGACCGCGCGGCTTACGCGATGCCCGGGTGAGCTCCGGCGGGGATAACCGCCCGCGCACCGGCGTGCGAGCGGATACCAACGGCACGAAATCGCTTGATGCCCCCCGCAGGGAGGCCGTTGTGGCGCAAAGCCGGACTCGGGCATTATGGCCGGTGTCCGCCATCGTCATCGTGAACGTCAGCGCCAAGTCCTCAGCGTGCGCCGCCGCTCCTGCCGACTGGCGATCAGCTTCAGCCAGGGCGCCATGTGGAAAGCGCTCATCAGCACGTACATCGGCACCATTCCGTTCAACGGAGATGCGCCTTGTGCGGCCGTGCAGAGGATATCCAGCTGACCACCGCCATTCATGCCGGTGAGCAGCGCCATGACCGCGAAGGTCGGCGCTGCCGCGAGGCATAGCCAGTCGGCAGCACCGTGAGCCGCCACGCCGCCGCTTTCGGAACGGATCGCCATGACCTCACTCACCCCTGCTCGTATTCGTCGTGGCGGCGCCACCAGGGACCACCGGCCTCGTTGCGCCCCTTGGGTGCGCGGTCGAGCCAGGGATACATGCCCCAGATGCCATCCACCCMGCGCGCATAGGTGGAATAGGTGTGGTAGACGACGCCATTGTCGCGCACGAAGGCGCTCATGCCCGGCCTGTCGCGCGTATATGTCGGCACATCGGTCCCGGACATGGCCGCGAAATCGGCGACGGGGCCCGTGACCGGCAGTGCGTCCATTACGAAACCGCTGCGCCGATAGTTGTAGTCTATCGCCCCCGCGCGCTGCACGTCCTCGGTGAACGAGACGTTGAAGTCGTAATTGAAGTCGCCGCCGGCCGAGGATGCCCAGGGAAACGTCCACCCCATCCGCTGCTTGTAGGCCTGCAGCTTGGTGAGCGGCGCCCGCGACACCGCCGTGAGCGTCACATCGTGGTTCGCGAGGTGCAGGTAGAAGCCGTTGAACCCATCGGCGATTGCAGAGCAGGACGGGCACCCCGCCTTGTAGTCGGGCCCGAACATGAAATGATAGACGAGGAGTTGCGAGCGCCCTCGAAAGAGGTCCGTCAGTGCGGCGCTGCCATCATCGGTCTCGAAGCGGTACTCCTTGTCGACCTGCACCCAGGGCAGTTCCTGGCGCCGCCGCGCCAGTTCGTCGCTGCGCCGTGTCAGGTCCTTCTCGTCATCGAGCAGCCCGAGCCGGGCGGCCAGCCACTCTTCACGCGTCCCGGTGATATGTATCGTCATTGTCGCAGCTCCTGTCGTCAGGTGACCTTCGCCGCTCGCCCCTCTTGCGAAGCGACGGGTGGTCGGCGGTGATGAGATTGATAGGGACAGCGCCTCGAGGGGTGGGAGTGACAAATGTGACGGGATTCCGATGGACTCTCTGATCACCGCGGCGGCGCGCGCGCTTGCCGCAGGCGATCCCCTCGGCGCCTTGAACCGGGTTGCGCTGCGCGACGATGCGCCCGCGCTCGCGCTGCGGGGCATCGCGATGGCCCAGCTCGGGGATCTCGTTCGGGMGAAGGGTCTCCTGCGGCGCGCGGCCCGTTCCTTCGGCCCGAAAGAGGCCGTGGCGAGAGCACGGTGCATTGTCGCCGAGGCCGAGATCGCGCTCGCCTCCCGCGATCTCGGCTGGCCTGCGAAGGCGCTCGATGCAGCGCGCGCGACACTCGAGGAGCACGGTGACCGGCTGAACGGCGCCCATGCGCGGCATCTCGAGGTGCGCCGGCTCCTGCTGATCGGGCGCCTCGACGAGGCCGAGCGCAAGCTTGCCGAACTCGACCCCATCCCCCTTCCGCCCGCATCGCGGACCGTCCACGAACTGGTGGCGGCAGGAATCGCGATGCGACGCCTCCGGACGAAGGCGGCGCGTGTTGCGCTTGCGCATGCCGAAGATGCGGCGCGCCGTGCCGGTATCCCGGCGCTGACCGCAGAGGTCGAAAGCGCGGCCCTCCTGCTGAGCACAACGGCAGCACGGCTGATCGCGCGTGGCGAGGAGCGCCCGCTCCTGCTCCAGGATGTCGAGACGCTGCAGGCGTCGGATGCTCTCGTGGTGGATGCGTGCCGATATGTGGTGCGCGCCCCGCACAGGGTTGTCTCACTCGCCACCCGCCCGGTCTTGTTCGCATTGGCACGGACACTGGCCGAAGCGTGGCCCGGGGACGTATCGCGCGACATGCTCGTCGCGCGGGCCTTCGGAGCGAAGCAGGCCGACGAATCGCACCGCGCCCGGTTGCGGGTCGAAATTGGGCGGCTGCGCCGATTGCTGCGGGGGCTGGCCGGCTTAAGCGCGACGAAACAAGGCTTCTCGCTAGCGCTGCACCACGCTGGCGATGTCGCCGTCCTGGCCCGGCCCGTTGAGGAACGGCATGCGGACGTGCTGGCTTTCGTTGCCGATGGTGAGGCGTGGTCGAGCTCCGCGCTCGCGCTTGCGCTTGGCGCCAGCCAGCGGACCGTGCAGCGGGCGCTGGACGCGCTTGCGGCAACCGGAAAGGTGCAATCCTTCGGTCACGGACGGGCGCGGCGCTGGATCACCCCGCCGATGCCGGGATTCACGACAACCTTGTTACTCCCCGCTCCGCTGCCAAGCGACTAGGATGAGAGGCATGGAAAAATCAGCAGCCGAAATTCTCCGTGAGTATGGTCCCTTTCCGGGTGTCGACCACGTCCACGGATTGACCTTCGATGGCCAGCACGTCTGGTTCGCGTCCGGCGACAAGCTGAGCGCGCTCGACCCTGCCAGCGGGAAGACGGTTCGCTCGATCGAGGTGGCAGCACATGCCGGAACGGCCTTCGACGGCCAACACCTGTTTCAGCTTGCCGAAAGCCGCATTCAGAAGATCGATCCGAAGACCGGTCATGTGCTTGCGACGATCCCCGCTCCGGGCGGCGGCGGCGACTCGGGGCTCGCCTGGGCCGAAGGGACACTCTGGGTGGGGCAGTACCGGGACCGCAAAATCCATCAGATCGATCCCGAGACCGGGACGATTCTTCGCACAATCGAATCCAATCGCTTCGTCACCGGAGTCACGTGGAGCGACCAGGAACTCTGGCACGGCACATGGGACGGTGACGAGAGCGACTTGAGACGAGTCGACCCTCGAACGGGAGAGGTCCTGGAGGTGCTCGATCTGCCGCCCGGCATGGGCGTGTCAGGGCTCGAGGCCGATGGCGGTGATCAGTTCTTCTGCGGAGGCGGAAACAGTGGCAAGGTGAGAGCCGTCCGCCGACCGAGGCGCCTGGCCTAAGCCTCGATCCCTGCCGGCCGCGCTCGCCTGCAGCGCAGTTCAGTTCGTCAGGACGGTGAACTCAGTCTCGATCGACGAGGCGTGGCGTTGATGATCGAAGCCGTAGATATGGATCGAGATCGCGTCCGTGCTGCCGAKGTTCTGCATGCGGTGGATATTGGGACCTGAGGGCAGCATGCAGCCCACGAAGCCCGGCATGCGCGCATGCTCCTGGGTGGGGACGGCACGGCTCTCGTCGACGGCGCGATACCAGGTCTCGGTGACCGTTCCGCTGACCACCCCGAAGCAGCAGGAGCAATGGTGATCGTGGATCGACGTCGCTGCGCCGGGGCTCCAGACCATCGCCCAGACGCTGACGCCATCGTCACCCACGAGAAGGTTCCGGGCATAGCTGCCGGGCTTGCGCTCCAGGGGCAGGCGCAGAATGGCTTCCGGATTGGCAACGATCTCTTCGAGCACCGCGCGGGCCGCCTTGAGGTAATCGCGGGAAAGCGTGCCGCTATCCGTCCGCAGGACCTGCAGCACGTCTGCGCGCCTGCCCTCGCTCAAGAACCCCTGCATGACGCGAACTCCCCTCTCCATCGCTTGCAGCAAGGATAACTCGGGAGACGGGAAACGCGTTTGCGATCTCGGTCAAAAATTCCCCACTTCTAGAAACTCATACCAATTTGTTCTCTGTCCTTGAAATCTGTTACCCATTCCATGATCAAATGGGCAACCGGATCGCGCGATCGCATGAGGGACCATGGCCAAGCTGGATGAGTTCGATCTCAGAATTCTCTCCTGCCTGCAGAGGGACGCCAGCATGCCGCTGGCCGAGCTGGCCGCAGAGGTTGGCCTCTCGGCCACTCCATGCTGGCGCCGCGTGCAGAAGCTGGAAGGCAGCGGCCTCATTCGAAAGCGGGTGGCGCTGCTCGACCGTACAAGGCTGGGAGCCGGCGTAACCGTCTTCATCGCGGTCAAGACGAGCCGCCACTCGATGGAGTGGCTCGAGCGCTTCCACGCCGCCGTCGCCGACCTGCCCGAGATCGTCGATTTCTATCGGATGAGCGGCGAAATCGATTACCTGCTCAAGGCTTTCGTGCCCGATATCGCGGCCTATGACGCCCTCTACAAGAAGCTGATTTCACGCGTCGACCTCAACGACGTGACCTCCATGTTCGCAATGGAGGAGCTCAAGTCGACAACTGCGATCCCCCTGGCCTTCGCCAAGGACGGCTCCTGAGCCCGGAGCAAGCGCCAGTGGCTGTCGACCCCCGGTCCTCCGGTCGCGCAATGCTCGGCAACCGCCGGCAATCCCGGACGGTTCGGGCTCAACCCTGTCAATGACCGTGGCGACATTGTCCGTGATCGGCCAAGGCCTCGATGATCGCACAGTCGCAAGCCTTGACGCCGCCCGAGCAAGTGGTGGCGATGCGAGCGAGCTCGGTCTCCAGCGAGCGCAGCTTCGCGATCTTGTCGCGGACCTCGTCGAGATGGCTGACCGCGATCGCATGGGCTTCATCGCAGGCCATCGCCGGATTGTCGGAGAGGCGGAGCAGGGTCCGGATGCCTTCTACGGGGAAACCCAGATCTCGAGCGTGCTTGATGAAGGCGAGCCGCTCGATATGGCGTCGTCCGTAGCGGCGCTGATTGCCTTCCGAACGCTCGGGTGGCGGCAGCAGCCCGACCTGCTCATAATAGCGAATGGTCTCGACCTTGACGCCGGTCCGATCGGAAAGTCCGCCGATCGGAACCACCCGTTCGAGTTTTTTTGCCTCGAGCATGATTTCCCTCTTGAACCTCTAGTCACTCCAGATTGTACATGGGGTGTCTCACAAGCCCGTCAAGCGGAGACAAGTCATGTCCAGCACTGCCCAAGCCAAACCGCAGCTCCTGAGCTGGAAGGTTGGCGGCATGGACTGCGCAAGCTGCGCGGCGACCATTCGTGGCGCGGTGGAGCGCCTGCCCGGCGTCAGCGAGGTCAAGCTTTCCGTCATGGCCGAGACGCTGTCGCTGGCCCTCGACGAGAGCCGCACCAAGCCGGCGGCAATCGAAAAGCGCGTCGCAAGCCTTGGCTACACCACGACCTCGATCCAGGCGAAAGCAGCGCCCGTCGCTGAGACCGCTGCGCCCGGAGGATGCGGGCACGATCATGGCTCCGAGGCCCACGACCATCATAGCCATGCTGCACCCAAGCCGGCCCATGTTCACGGTCCCGGATGCTCCCATGACGACCATGATCATCACAGCCACGCCGCACCCAAGCCGGCGCATGTTCACGGCCCTGGCTGCTCCCATGACGATCATGGCCACCCTGATCATGATCACGGCCACGCGCATGCCCGTTCGGATGCAGGCGAAGCGAAAGCTGCGGCACGAACGGCTGACCAGGGGCACGGCCTGCCCGGCCATGTTCACGAAGCGACGCCGAAGGGCGTCTCCTGGTATCAGACCAACAAGGGCCGGCTCGTTCTCGGCACCGGCGCCCTGCTCGGCGGCGCCTGGACCGCGGGCCTGATCTGGCCGGCCGCAGCCCATTGGGCCTTCATTCTCGCCTGCGTGATCGGCGTCACTCCCGTGGCACGCCGCGCCTTCGCCGCCGCCCGCGCCGGCATGCCCTTCACCATCGAAATGCTGATGACGATCGCTGCCGCCGGCGCGCTCTTCATCGGCGCAGCGGAGGAGGCGGCCCTCGTCGTCTTCCTCTTCGCCGTCGGTGAGGTCCTCGAGGGCGTCGCCGCCGATCGCGCGCGTGCCTCGATCCGCGCGCTTGGCGACCTCGTTCCCAAGACCGCCCTCGTCGAGGAGAACGGCGCAACCCGCCAGGTCGATGCGGCCAAGCTCGCGATCGGACAGACGGTCCTCGTCCGTCCGGGTGACCGCATCCCTGCMGACGGCGACATCACCGACGGTATCTCCGGGATCGACGAGAGCCCGGTCACCGGCGAATCCGTGCCGAAGACGAAGGGCGTCGGCGAACCGGTCTTTGCGGGCTCGGTCAATCGCGAAGCCGCGCTGCGTGTGCGGGTGACCAAGGCGGCGCAGGACAACACCATCGCCCGCATCATCCGGCTGGTCGAAGAGGCGCAGGAAGCACGCGCACCGACCGAACGCTTCATCGAYCGGTTCTCGCGTGTCTATATGCCTGCGATCGTCGGTCTTGCGCTCGCCGTCRCACTCGTCCCGCCGCTGTTCTTCGGGGGTGAATGGGCGGTCTGGGTCTATCGGGCCCTGGCGCTGCTGCTGATCGGCTGCCCCTGCGCGCTCGTCATCTCGGTTCCAGCCGCGATCGCCGCCTCGCTCTCCTCCGGCGCCCGACAGGGCCTGCTGATGAAGGGCGGCGTCGTCATCGAAACCGCCGCAAAGACCGGGATCGTCGCCTTCGACAAGACCGGCACGCTGACCGAGGGGCGCCCGCGCGTCACCGAGGTCATCAGCCTCGGCAAGACCGAGGCCGATGTGATCGCCCTGGCCGCTGCGGTCGAGACCGGTTCGAGCCATCCGCTGGCAGAGGCGGTTCTGGCACGTGCGAAGCAGGATGGCATCGCGATCCGCCCCGCCTCCGAGGCAGCCGCCATCCCCGGCCAGGGTGTCACCGGCACGCTCGATGGCATCTCGATCTTCGTCGGCGCACCGCGTCACGCGACCAGGCGCGCCGAATTCGACGCCAAGGCGAGCGCTGCGGTCGAACAGCTCGAATCGGCTGGAAAGACAGTGGCGGCCGTGATCGCGAACGGCGCTCTCGCCGGCCTGATCGCGCTGCGCGACGAGCCCAGAGCCGATGCCGCGACAGCGGTCGCAGAGCTGAAGGATCTCGGCGTCCGCTCCATCATGCTGACCGGCGACAATGCCCGCACCGGCGCGGCCATCGCCCGCGCACTCGGCCTGGATCACAAGGCCGAGCTGATGCCCGACGACAAGGTCACGGCGATCAAGGCGCTCGGCGCCGACGCGCCTGTGATGATGGTCGGCGACGGCATCAACGATGCCCCGGCGCTCGCGGCAGCATCCGTTGGCGTCGCCATGGGGTCCGGCACCGATGTCGCCCTGGAGACCGCCGATGGCGCGGTGCTGAAGAGCCGCGTGCGCGACATCGCTGCGATGATCCGGCTGGCGCGGGCCACGATGGGCAATATCCGCACCAATATCACGATTGCGCTCGGGCTGAAGGCGGTCTTCCTGGTCACCAGCGTGCTCGGCTATACCGGGCTCTGGGTCGCGATCCTCGCCGATACCGGCGCGACCGTGATCGTCACGGCCAATGCACTGCGCCTTCTGCGTTTCGACGCAGGCAAGGCCGGCTGATCAAGGGAACGGAAGCCTGCCCATGAGTCCGATGGAGATCGCGAGCTATCTGATGGTCGTAGTCTACGTCATCAGCTTCCTCGCGATGTCGGCCATCCTGGCGAAGGAGGCCGGACGGCCGATCTGGCTGTTCGGCAAGGGCTCGGAGCCGCAGGGCGTGCCGGCCCTGCTCTTCCGGATCGCCTTCATCGGCGGCGTGCTCTGGCCCCTCGGCCTGGCGATCTTCGGCAACCCGATCAAGGCCGACCCTTTGGCAATCTGGCTCGACGGTCCCTGGTTCGACGTGTTCGGCCATCTTCTTGTTGTCGTCGGCGCCTGCATCGCCATCATCTCGCAGCGTTTCATGGGCGTGTCCTGGCGTATCGGCGCGGCCGAGGGCGAGCTTGGACCCATCGTCGATGGCGGTCCCTTCGCGATCTCGCGCAATCCGGTCTTCGTCGGCCAGGCCGTCCTGTTCACCGGCCTCTTCATCGTGCTGCCCAATCTGATCCAGATTGCTTTGACGCTGGCGCTATTCGCGGCGATCGCCCTGCAGGTCAGGATCGAGGAGCGCGTGCTCGCAGCCTCGCTCGGCGAACCCTATCGCGATTATCAGCGCCGCGTCCGGCGTTGGATCGGGACCAGGCGCCCGCGCACCGCCCCTGCGCGATAAGCCTTCGTTCACCATCCCAGCGCTTCCGCCGCTGCACGCATGGCGGGCAACGTTGCCGTAATCTTCACCAGCAATTTGCGCGGTGTTCGACTGATCCGATCCACGGATTCGGGAGCAAGGAGACGCGGCGAGGCCCCCGGCTGCCGCGAGGAGTTATCGATGCATCGTTCAATCCCGATCATGAGCCTCTGCCTGCTGGCAGTGCTTGYGGTCCCAGCGGCTGCGGCGGATCGCCCGGTGCCGCGCACCCAGCAATGGCCGACCCACACCCAGCCGCTTCGCTATAATTGGAACGGCGTCTATGCCGGTATTCACGCTGGCGGCGCATTCGACCGCTTCACAGGAGTGACCAGGAAGAGCCGCAACGAGACGCTGCTTGGCGGCCAGATCGGTTACAACGTCCAGACCGGCAGCATGGTCTATGGTCTCGAGGGCGATATCTCGATGAACGGCTTCGGCAAGGGTTCGTCGCGCAGCACCGTCGGCACCAGCGCCGACACGCGCTATGTCGGAACCGCCAAGGCCCGCGCCGGCGTCGCCTTCGACCGCGTCCTCGTCTATGCCACCGGCGGTCTTGCCTATGGCAACATCAAGGCGACGAATAACGGGATCTCGAAGACGAAGAGCAAGGTCGGCTATGTCCTCGGCGGCGGCGTCGAGTACGGCATCACCGAGAACCTGTCGGCTAAGGTCGAGTACAACTACGTCTCGCTCGGCAAGCAGAACTTCCAGTTCGGCTCGGCCCGCACCAAGGTCGGTGTCAATGAACATCTGGTCAAAGCCGGTGTGAACTACCGGTTCTGATCCGCTAGACTATCCGGGGCCCGGTCGCTCCGGGCCCGAATAACCTACGGCCCAGAGGGCCGTTCATGAGCATGGATGGGATGTGATGCGTTTGAAGAGCTGCCCCGAGCTTTTCTGCGACGCGTTCCAGCCATGGCCTACGGCAGGAACGACATGCGCGCTCTGATTGTCGAAGACGAACCGGAGCTGATGTCGTTCCTGTCGTCCCTCCTGCTTGGTGCAGGTTTTATTGTCGACCGCACCAGCAGTGTCGAAGCGGCGCTGGCCGCCCTCAAAACGGCGCCCTTCGACATCGCCGTCGTCGACCGGCGTCTGCCGGACGGCGACGGCCTGTCGATCGTCAAGGCGATGAAGACGGCGGAACCCCGTCCAGCCTTCCTGATCCTGACCGCGCGAGATGCGAAATCCGACGTGATCGACGGCCTCAATGGCGGCGCGGATGATTACCTGGTCAAGCCCTTCGAACCGGGCGAGCTGATCGCCCGCATCAGGGTCATTGCGCGGCGCCGCTATCCCGGCCGCTCGCTGGTGATCTCGGCAGGCAACCTCTCGATCGACATCGAGGGTCGCAACGCCTCGGTCTCGGCCGTTCCGCTCGACCTGCGACGGCGCGAGGCGCTGATCCTGGAAGCGCTGGTCCAGCGCGCCGGGCGTGTCGTCACCCGCAACGTCCTGATCGAAGCGGTCTATGGCTTCGATGACCTGATCGAGTCCAACACGCTCGAAGCCCAGATCTCGCGGCTGCGCCGCAAGCTCAAGGAGGCTGCCGCGAATGTCGAGATCTCGTCGCTGCGCGGCATCGGCTACATCCTGAGGAAGTCCGAACAGCCCGTGTGAGGCCGCCGGGCTCGGTCCCTGTCACCAATCGACCAAGATCATCAGTCCAGATATCGTATCGGGCCTGATGATCTGGCCGTCCGTGCTTGCATCGGCTTTCCCGAACTCCGCATTCCCCGTTTCGGGCCGATGGTTGAGCCCGTCATTCTCCTTCAGAGAACAGCAGGCGGACGGTCGTGCCACCGCCGCGCGTCGCCAGGACGGTCAATGTCCCGCGATGTGCGGTCATGATGTCCCGTACGATGGTGAGGCCGAGCCCCGCTCCGGTCGAGCGCGGCGACATGCGGTTGAACGCCTCCGTCACTTCCGAACGCTGGGTTGCCGCGATGCCGATCCCGTCATCCGCCACTTCCAGCACGACGCCATCGATGACCCGCACGATGATGCTGGATTTCGCCTGGGCATGACGAAGTGCGTTGTCGATCAGATTGGCCACCGCGGCGCGAACCGTGGCTTCGTTGGCCATGATCGTTCGCGTGTCGTCGCCCTCCTCCTCGAGCGCCACGTCGATCGCGTTCTGCAGGATCAGCGGCGCGAGATCGACGAGTACGTCACGGGCCACGCTGTTGAGCTGAACCGGCTCGAACGGCAGATCGGTGCTGTGCAGCCGGGCGAGCTGCAGCATCGACGAAACGATCGTCGTCAGCCGGTTCACATCGGTCGCCAATGCGGTGCGCACGACGCCATCGGAAACAGTGTCGATCTTGGTCCGCATGACGGCGAGCGGCGTGCGCAATTCGTGCGCGACGTTGTTCATGAAGCGCCGTTGCACATCCATGTTGCTGGCGATCTGGTCGAGCGCTGAGTTCAGCGCCGTCGTCAGCGGCATCAGCTCGACCGGCGTTTCCTGTGTCGGCAGCAGGCCTCGCGGCGCCCTGGGATCGATGCTGGCCGCAGCTTCGGCCGCACTCCGCAGCCGCGCGGTGATATAGGAGACCGACATGGCGATCGCCGAGGCGATGATGACCCCGAATATGAAAGAGATGACCAGCGCCGGAATCGCGATGGCCCGCAGGAAATAGGCAAGAATCAGGTCCCATCCCGGACGTCCGCCGCCCGTCGCGACGATGACGCGGCTGCCTTCCATCTCGATGATGTCGAAGGCCAGGCCGTTGTCGCCGCCACCACCGACCCGCATCTGCGCAGCAATCGTCGGTCCATCGAGCCTGACATCGATGGGAAGGCTCGGCCGCAATTCTGGGGCATACTCGACAACGGACCGTCCGTCGGAAACCAGATACCAGAGTCTGGGGCTGGCGCTCTCGATCTTGATCAGGGTCGGCGTCTTCTCCACCCGCAACCCGTCAGCCGCAGTCTGACGCACGCCTTGCCGAATGATCTCGGAGGTCACATCGTTGCGTAGCGCCCCAGGATCCTCGGTAATGAAAGTAAAGGCCAGCACAGCGGCGATGACCGCCGCGAAGAGGGCGAAGCCGAGAAGCGTCAGCCGGATCGTCAGGGCGCGTGAGAGCGAGATCACCGGCAGCCCCCGGAGCGAAGATTTGCCGCGCACGGATCGGACAGCACCCGATTGCGCTGGGGCGTCAGGCGCTTCACTGTCGTGGTGCTCGTCGAGCTATGAATCGTCACGGAGCCTCTGTGCGGTTATGGCTTGCGAATCCGGGGACCGCGCCCGCAGTCCATGTCCATGGACTGCATCCCCATCTTCGTTCAACCCTCCCTCGAGTCTGCTTGTCTCATGAGTGCGCACAGAGCCAGATCGGGAGAGCTGCGCTTGCGCTTCGCCTTGGCCGCCATGCTCGCGCTGCTGTTTGGCCTGACGCAGGGCGCCCGGGCTGAGGAGACCATCAGGCCGGGGCAACTGCCGACCGCCCCGGGGCGCGACATTCTGGGTCTCGTCGAACGGGCCTTCGACACCGCTTCCAAGACGGTCAGCATCCCCGTCGAGCGCTCCCTTTCGCTCTTCGGAGAGCCGAACGCCTATATTGTCGGCGGAGAGGTCAGTGGCTCCTTCGTCGTTGGCGGCCGACACGGCGTCGGTGAGCTTCGCTTCGCCGACGGCATGCCCTCCCCGGTGACATGGTCGGCCCTCTCGGTCGGGATCGGGCTCGGGGCCGATTACGGGCGGGTGATCATGCTGGTCTACGGCCTCGACCGACATGAAGACGTCTTCGGGGTCTATGCCAGCCTCGGCGGCGGCGCGCATTTTGTGGCCGGCGCCAATGCGATGGTCCTCGCCTCCGACCGAGCCCGGATCGTGTTGATCTCCTCCGGGCTCGGCCTGCGATTGTCGGGGGAACTCAGCCGCATCCGCATCGAGCCTGCGAATGATCGCGGCGTCCTGCGCCCTCCTGCAAACATCTGCGCAAACCCGGCCGATTGCCCACCGCCGGGCCGACGCTAAAAGGAAGACGAGCACGGTCGGACCGAACGCCTCGCGCGCGTCAGGCGCGATGTCCGAGATGCTGATGCGCCAGGGCATGCAACTCGTCGAGCCGGGCGGTGATCTCCAGCGCAGTCAGGTTGATCTCGCGTTCATCGGCGCATGCCCGGACATAGAGCGGTTCGGACCAGACCACGCACCCGCGTCCGAACGGCAAGGCGATGCTGGCCTTGTCCCAATTGTCGAGATCGACGCGTGCCGTCGTCACTGCGGCGAAGAGATAGATCGGCCGGCCCGACGCCCGCGCCAACTGGATGGCCCCCTTGCCGGCAACCCGCGAAACCTTCGGCACATCGGCCGTCAACAGCACGCTGGTGTCGCCGCGCAGCGCGTCGCGCATCTCGATGAAGGCCGGAACGCCGCGCTTGGCCTGGATCTTCAGCCGGCTCTGCGTGCCCGAGCCGCGAATGACGCGGTAGCCGGCGCGCTCCATCGCCGAGGCGACCACCGAACCGTCGAAATGGAGCGAGGCCAGCACGGCTGTCTTGGGCGCCCCGTCCAGGGCGACAAGGCTCAACATCTGCTGGCCATGCCAGGTCATGGCGATGAACGGTTCGCGGCTGCGCTCCCAGGGCCGCGCGCCGGGGATCACCGGCTTGAAGCGCGTGGTTTGCGCCACGAGATTCAGATACGCATGCAACGCGCGCCCCGCGAGGCCCGCTGATCGTTCTTCCCTGAGATGCATCGCCCCAATCTCCACGGTGAATCACCTGGAGTGGTCGGCGCGTTGGCTTGCTGGAACATTGCACGGACAGGTTGCGGCCCCCGAATGGCGAAACGAGCGGCATGCCCCGTTGCCGGCGGGGTTCGCCCTGCCTATCGTGCAAGGGTTCAGTTTCCTCCAAGTCGGGTTTCATGCCAGCCAAGGATATCGCGATAGCGGGATGCGGCCCGGCAGGGCTGGCGGCCGCACTGATGCTGCATCGCGACGGACATCGCGTCAGGCTGTTCGAGCGCTTCGAGACGCCTCGTCCGGTCGGATCCGGTCTGATGATCCAGCCGACCGGTCTCGCCGTCCTCCGGGAATTGAAGCTCGCCGAAGCCACCCTCGCGGCGGGGGCCAGGATCGACCGGCTCTTCGGGCGCGCCGAACCGTCGCAGCGCATCGTACTCGACGTGCGCTATGCGGCACTTGGGCAGGATGCCGGCCATGGCATCGGCATTCATCGCGCTGCACTGTTCGACATCCTGCACGACGCCGCACGAGAGGCCGGAATTGCGATCGAGGGAGGCCGCAGCGTGGCCTCGAGCGAAATCGTCGGGGCGAACAGGCGCGCGCTCATCTTTGCCGACGGCACACGGACGGAGCCCTTCGACCTTGTCGTGGATGCCCTTGGCACCATGAGCCCGCTCGCGCGCCATCAGGGCCGGCCGCTGGCCTATGGCGCGCTCTGGGCCAGCCTCGATTGGCCCGACGACGCGGGCTTCGACATGGCGACGCTGGAACAGCGCTATATCCGCGCGAGCACGATGGTCGGGGTCCTACCCATCGGCCGGCTGGCCCAAGCGCCGACCGCAAAGGCAGCCTTCTTCTGGTCGCTGCGCTGCGACCGTCTCTCGGACTGGCAACGCTCCGGACTTGCGGCGTGGAAGGCGGACGTCCTCAAGCTATGGCCGGCAACTGCGCCCCTGCTCGCGCAGATCGAAACGCCGGATCAACTGACTTTCGCACGCTATGCCCATAGGACCACGCCCGTCCCAACGGAGCCTGGCCTGATCCATATCGGCGATTCCTGGCATTCGACGAGCCCGCAGCTCGGTCAGGGAGCCAATATGGCGTTGCTCGACGCCTTCGCGCTCGCAAAGGCGCTGCGCGACGGGAACGAGACGACGACTGCGCCAGGTTTTGCCATCGCCGCGCGTCGCCGACATGTCCGGCTCTATCAGACCATGAGCGCGATGTTCACGCCGGTCTATCAATCCGACAGCCGGATCCTGCCCCTGCTCCGCGATCGGATCGTCGGGCCGCTCGCCCGGATCTGGCCGGCCCCTGCCATCCTGGCGGCGATGGTCAGCGGTTTGATCGGCGCACCCCTGAAACGGCTCGGGCTGCCCGCCCCAGCGGCGATCACGCTGGGCGACGCAATCGAGGCGCAGACCCAAGGCAGGCGCGTGATCGTGTTTGACGGTGAATGCGTGATGTGCTCGCAACAGGCACAATTCGTCATGCGCAATGACYATGAACGCCGCTTCACGCTCACCACCGCGCAAGGGCCCCTTGGCCAGGAACTCTATCACCGCCTCGGCCTTCCCAAGTCGGACTTCGAGACGATGCTGCTGATCGAGGGCGGGCGAATCCTGGGCCGGTCGGACGCTGTCATCGCCATTGCGGCAGGGCTGGGCTGGCCCTGGCGCATCGCACTGGCGGCACGCGTCATTCCACGACCGCTCCGCGACCGGCTCTATCGCCTTGTTGCCCGCAATCGCTATCGCTGGTTCGGCCGACGCGAAACCTGCTGGCGCCCCACCCCGGATATGGCGGACCGCATCCTGTGAAGGTTCTCCTGCTCGGTGGCTATGGCGGCTTCGGTGCCCGCATCGCGCGGCGGCTGGCCGATACGGGGCACGAAGTCCTGGTCGCCGGGCGCAGCCTGGAGAAGGCGGAACGCTTCTGCGCTGGCAGACTGCGCCTCACCCCGCTTCTCCTGGACCGGGACCGCKATATCGCGCTGGCGCTCGCCGAGCACCGCCCTGCTGTCCTGATCGACGCCGCAGGCCCCTTTCAGGGCCTGGATTATGCGGTCGCTCGCGCCTGTATCGCCGCGCGGTGCCACTATCTCGACATCGCCGATGCGCGCGATTTCGTCACCGGCATCGGGTCTCTCGCTGAAGCGGCCCTGGCCGCCGACGTGGTCGTCGTCTCGGGCGCCTCCAGCGTCCCTGCTTTGTCGGGCGCTGTGGTTCGCGCCCTCGCAGACGGTATGGATCAGCTCAGCGCCGTCGAGCTCGCGATCAGCGCTTCAAACCGCGCGACCGCGGGCGCTTCGGTCACGAAGGCAATCTTCTCCTATATCGGCAAGCCGATCCCGCTCTGGCGCGCAGCGCGCCGGGCGAACGGCTTTGGCTGGCAGGACATCAGGCGCGAAGACTTTACGATTGCCGGCGAGCCACCTCTTGCTGGCCGCCTCGTGGCCCTGGCAGATGTGCCCGATCTCACTCTCCTGCCCGATCGCCTTCCGGGAAAGCCCTCCGTCAGTTTTAGAGCCGGCACCGAGCTCCGCTGGCAGAACCGTGCGCTTTGGCTGGCAAGCTGGCCTGTTCGATGGGGTTGGATCGAGAACCTGACCCGCTTTGCGCCCCTGGTCCTTCAAGCGCAGCGGCTGAGCTCTTCATGGGGCAGCGATCGCTCCGGCATGATGGTTCGACTGTTCGGGTACGCTGACGGCCGGGGTGTCGAACGGCGATGGACATTGATCGCGAGCAAGGGCGATGGTCCGGAGATTCCAGGCCTGGCGGCCGCAATCCTCGTCGACAGGCTCGCCAGGCGTGACGTTCCAGCCGGGGCCCGCGATGCCGGCGAGATGCTGTCACTGCCAGAGTTCGAGCCGGCCTTCACGCGACTGGCGATCCGGCACGAGATGGCAGAGCTGCCGCAGCCTCCCCCGCTCTATGCCCGGGTCCTCGGCGATGCCTTCGCGACCCTGCCTGCGGCCCTCCGCGCGATCCACACTGTCCTCCGCGATCGCGGCGCCCATGGACGGGCGATGGTGACGCGCGGGCACAACCCGGTTGCACGCGCTATAGCGGCCCTATTCGGCTTTCCGCCTGAAGGGGAGCATGGGCTGCACGTCGCCTTTGCGGAGAGTGGCGGCGTCGAAACCTGGATTCGCGACTTCTCGGGCCGCCGCTTCAGCAGCCGGCTGTCGCAGCAGGGGCGGCTGCTCATGGAGCGCTTTGGCCCGCTGCGCTTCGGCTTCGATCTGCTCGCTGACGACAAGGGGCTCGCGATGCACCTGAAGCGTTGGTGGCTGGGCCCCGTCCCCATGCCACTTGCCCTGGCGCCTCGATCGCTGGCGCGCGAATGGGAGGAGGATGGCCGCTTCCATTTCGATGTCCCGATCGCATTGCCGCTAATCGGACTGGTTGTGCACTATCGCGGCTGGCTCGAGCCGACGGCTGACAATACCGGCGCCTCGCAGCAGAACGCGCCGGACAGGGCCCGGCGCGTTCTGGCTGGTTGAAGCCGTCAGACTCCCCCTCAGGGCAGCCTGTGCCCCGGTCAGGCGGCTTGCGCCAGTTCCGCTTCCGCCTCGACATGCTTCAGCGGCTTGTTTCCGGTCAGGGCCCGCATCAGCACGTAGAAGACCGGAGTCAGGAAGATGCCGAAGGCGGTGACGCCGATCATGCCGGCGAAGACCGCGATGCCCATCGCCTGACGCATCTCGGCGCCGGCACCGGTCGAGATCACCAGCGGGACCACGCCCATGATGAAGGCGAGCGAGGTCATCAGGATCGGACGCAGGCGCAGACGGCTGGCTTCGATCGCGGCCTCGACCGGCGTCTTGCCCTCGAACTCCAGTTCGCGGGCGAACTCGACGATCAGGATCGCGTTCTTCGCAGATAGCCCGACCAGCACGACGAGACCGATCTGGGTGAAGACGTTGTTGTCGCCGCCGCTCCACCAGATGCCAGCCATGGCGGCAAGCAGGCCCATCGGGATGATCAGGATGATCGCGATCGGCAGCGTCAGGCTCTCATACTGGGCCGCCAGCACCAGGAAGACGAGCAGGATCGCGATCGGGAAGACGATCAGCGAAGAGTTGCCCGCCAGGATCTCCTGATAGGTCAGGTCCGTCCATTCGAAGGCAAAGCCCTTCGGCAGCGTCTCGTTGGCAATGCGCTCCGCCGCCGCCTGAGCCTGCCCCGACGAGAAGCCGGGTGCCGGACCGGCATTGATGTCGGCGGCCAGGAAGCCGTTATAGCGCATCGCCCGTTCCGGCCCGGCATCGGCACGCACGTTCAGCACAGCGCTCAGCGGCACCATCTCGCCTGAGGTCGAACGGACCCGGAGCTTGCCGATATCCTCCTGATAGGCCCGGAAGGGCGCATCAGCCTGGACGCGGACGGTGTAGGTACGCCCGAACTTGTTGAAATCGTTGACATAGGACGAGCCGAGATAGATCTGCAGCGTCTCGAAGACATCGGTCACCGGCACGCCGAGCTGGCGGGCCTTGGTGCGGTCGATATCGGCATAGAGCTGCGGAACATTCACCTGGAAGCTCGAGAACATGCCGGCGAGTTCGGGCGCCGTCGCAGCCTTGGCCATGAAGGCCTTGGTCGCTTCATCGAGCGCCTTGTAGCCAAGGCCGGCGCGGTCCTCGATCTGCAGCTTGAAGCCACCGATCGTACCGAGCCCCTGCACCGGCGGCGGCGGGAACATCGCGATGAATGCCTCCTTGATGCCGGCGAACTCCTTGTTGAGCTGCATGGCGATCGCGGCGCCGTTGAGCGAGGGGTCCTTGCGCTGCTCGAAGGGCTTCAGCGTCACGAAGACGATGCCGGCATTCGACGAGTTGGTGAAGCCGTTGATCGAGAGGCCGGGAAAGGACACCGCACTCTGGACGCCGGGATGCTTCAGGGCGATCTCGCCCATCTTGCGGATGACGTCCTCGGTGCGGTCGAGCGTGGCGGCGTCGGGCAGTTGCGCGAAGCCGACGAGATACTGCTTGTCCTGGCCGGGCACGAAGCCGCCCGGGACAGTGCGGAACAGCACGACCGTCAGGCCGACGAGCACGAGATAGACCGCCATCATCGCCGTCTTGCGGGTCAGGATGCGGCGCACGCCGCCGCCATAGGCCTGAGAGCTGCGATTGAAGAAGCGGTTGAAGCCACGAAAGAACCAGCCGAACAGCTTGTCCATGACGCGGGTCAGCGCATCCTTCGGGGCGTGGTGCGAACGCAGCAACAGGGCTGCCAGCGCCGGCGACAGCGTCAGCGAGTTGATCGCCGAGATCACCGTCGAGATCGCGATGGTCAGCGCGAACTGGCGATAGAACTGGCCGGTCAAGCCGCTGATGAAGGCGAGCGGCACGAAAACCGCGACCAGCACCAGCGCGATCGCGATGATCGGGCCGGAGACCTCGCGCATCGCCTTGTAGGTCGCCTGGCGGGGCTCCAGCCCCTGCTCGATATTGCGCTCGACATTCTCGACCACGACAATGGCGTCGTCGACGACGATGCCGATGGCGAGCACGAGGCCGAACAGGCTGAGCGCGTTGATCGAGAAGCCGAAGAGATACATCACGGCGAAGGTGCCGATGACCGAGACCGGCACGGCGACCAGCGGGATGATCGAGGCCCGCCAAGTCTGCAGGAAGACGATGACGACGAGCACGACCAGCGCGATGGCCTCGAGCAGCGTGGTGATGACGGCCTTGATCGAGGCGCGCACGAACTGGGTCGTGTCGTAGACGATCGCGTAGTCCACGCCTTCCGGCATGTTCTGCTTGATCTCGCGCATCACCGCCTGGACGTTGTCGGCGATGGCGATGGCATTCGAGCCCGGCGCCTGGAAGATCGGCACCGCGACCGCCGACTTGTTGTCGAGCAGCGAGCGCAGGGCATAGTCGGCCGCGCCGAGTTCGATGCGCGCGACATCCTTCAGCCGCGTCACAGCCCCGGTCGGGCTGGTGCGGATGATGATCTCGCCGAACTCCTCCTCATTCTGAAGGCGCCCCTGGGCATTGACCGAGAGCTGGAGATCGAGGCCCGGGGCGTTCGGGGAGGCGCCGATGACGCCGGCAGCAGCCTGGACGTTCTGCGCGCGGATCTCGCGCACGACGTCGCTCGGCGAGAGCCCGTGCTCGGAGACCTTCTGCGGATCGAGCCAGACGCGGAGCGAATAGTCGCCCGAGCCGAAGAGCTGGACCTGGCCGACGCCGTCGATGCGCGCCAGCCTGTCCTTGACGTTCAGGACTGCGTAGTTGCGCAGATAGGTCATGTCGTAGCGATCGTTCGGCGAGGTGATGTGCACCACCATCGTCAAATCCGGCGAGCTCTTGATCGTGGTGACGCCGAGGCGCCGCACCTCTTCCGGCAAGCGGGGCTCCGCCTGCGAGACGCGGYTCTGCACGAGCTGCTGTGCCTTGTCGGGATCGGTGCCGAGCTTGAAGGTGACGTTCAGCGTCATCACGCCGTCGGTCGTCGCCTGGCTGGACATGTAGAGCATGCCCTCGACGCCGTTGATCTGCTCCTCGATCGGCGTGGCCACGGTTTCGGCGATGACGCGAGGATTGGCGCCCGGGTATTGCGCGCGCACCACCACGGTCGGCGGCACGACTTCGGGATATTCCGAGATCGGCAGCACACGCAGCGAGAGCAGGCCGGCGACCAGGATGAGAACCGACAGCACGCCCGCGAAGATCGGGCGATCGATGAAGAACTTGGAGAGATTCATGAGATGCCCCCTTCGGGCGCCTCAGGCCTGACGACGGGCGCCATCACGCGACGTCGTCAGCACCCGAGTTCTGATAGGCGTCCCAGCTCAGCGCTGGGCGATTTCCGTGGGTCCTGCACCGGCCACCCGGCGCAGCTCTGACTTCTCGGCCATCGGCACCTGCTCGGGAGCGACAGCTGCGCCCGGACGAATGCGCTGCAGGCCGTTGACGACGATTTTTTCGCCCGGCTTGAGCCCGGCGGTGACGATGCGCAGCCCCTCATTGGCCGAGCCAAGCGTCACTTCACGCCAGCTCGCCTTGAGGTCCTCGCCGACGACGAAGACGAACTTCTTGTTCTGGTCGGTGCCGATCGCGCGCTCATTGATCACCAGCGCAGGCTCGGTCCGGGCCTGGCCCATGCGCAGGCGCACGAACTGGCCCGGCATCAGCGTGCCATCGGGATTGTCGAAGATCGCCCGCACCCGAACGGTGCCGCTGCCGACATCGACACTGTTGTCGACGAATTGCAGCCTGCCGTTGATCGGAGTGCCGTCCTGCGTCGCCGTGCCCATCTGAACCGGGATGCGCTCCAGCGCACGCGGACCATCCGAGGCCGGCAGCGAGCCGAGAGCCCTCAGCACCGTGTTCTCGTCGGCATTGAAGCTGGCATAGATCGGATCGACCGAGACCAGTGTCGTCATCAGCGAAGCCCCCGCCCCGGCTGCGACGAGATTGCCGACAGTGACCTCGAGCCGCCCGATCCGGCCACTGATCGGCGCCCTGATCTGGGTGTAGTCGAGGTTCAGCCGCGCTGTCTGCAGGGCCGCCTGGGCCGCGCGGTGATTGGCCTGCGCTTCACGAAGAGCATTCAGACGGGCGTCGAGATCGCGCTGCGACACGTTCTGCGTCGTCATCAGCTTCTGACCGCGCTCATGCTCGTTGGCGGCAAGCGCCACCCGGGCTTCGGCAGCCAGGACCTGGGCCTGGGCGCGTTCGAACTCGGCGAGATAGGGCGCCTGGTCGATGCTGATCAGCAGGTCGCCCTGCTTGACGAGGTTGCCCTGCTTGAAGTGCACGGCCTCGACGACGCCGGCGACGCGCGAGCGCACATCGACGCGTTCGATCGCCTCCAGGCGGCCGGAGAACTCGGCCCAGTTGGTCAGCTCACGCTGCTCGACGAGCGCGACCAAAACCGGGGTCGCCTGCGCGGCCGCCGGAGCGGTATCGCTCTGGGCCTTGTCGGAGCCGTTCATCACAAGCAGGACGGCGGCGAGAGAGATGGTGGCGGCCAGGCTTCCGCCCAGCAGGCCATGACGGATCGTTCCCTGAATCATGGGTTCATTCCTTGCGAGAGAAGAGAGGATCGAGTTGGTCGCGTTGGCCCCGATCAGGACGGCGCGGTGGATTTGAAGAACTCGGTTACATGGTCACATGCCAGGCAGAGGCAGGAACCTTCCTTGGGAGCCTCGGCATAKGCACCGGGCCAATTGGTTGGCGCAGTCTGCACGTAGCGACTGACCGCGACACCCGCTTCCTGCAGCCGACAGGCATAGCTCGCGCATTCGTCACGCAGCGGATCATCCTCCGCCGTGATCAGCAGGGCAGGAGCCAGCCCGGCAAGCCGGGAGGCGTTGAGCGGCGCGGCATAGGGATGAGCCGCCTTGTCAGGCGAACCCAGATAGTCGTGCCAGCCATCGGCCCAGCGACATCCCACCGGACCGGCATCGGCCTCGCGCAGCGAATAGGTCCCAAGGCAGGAATCCAGCATCGGCGAGAGCAGGATCTGCCCGGCGAGCGGCGGTCCCTGCCGGTCCCGCGCCATCATGGCGAGAGCCGCGGCCAGGTTGCCGCCGGCTTCTTCGCCAGCGACGTAGAATGGGGCGCTTTTCGCGACCCAGCGGCTGCGCGCCTTGTAGAGCGCCAGCAAGCCRCCAAATACGGCCTCCAGCACATCGGGGAAACGGTGCATTGGCGCGAGCGGATAATCGACCGAAACGACAGCGGCACCGGCGCGAGCCAGGATCGTCGCGACCGCCTCTCCGCTTGCCAGCGAGCCCTCGTTGAAGGTGCCGCCATGCAGGTGCATGACGAGCGCTGTGTTGCGGTTGAGCTCTGCCKGGATGAACACACGCGCTGCCAGCGAGACTGGCTTGGCAGCGATCACCTCGTCCCGCCATGTGACGGAGATGGGGCGATCGAGGGTGGCGGTTTGAGCGGACATGGCGTGTCCCGGCGGCTTCTGTTGCAATGCAACCTGATTTAGACCATCGTGTTTCGGCAATAAATACCCGTAAAGCTCATTCATTATTTCCATATGGAAACAATCGAAGAAGCGACCTGTTAGAAAAAGCCATGGACCAGCTCAGCGCCATGCGCGCCTTTGTCCGCGTCGTCGAAGCCGGCACCTTCACCCGTGCTGCCGATCTGCTCGACATCCCCAAGCCGACGGTGACCAAGCAGATCCAGCAGCTTGAGTCGCATCTCCACGCCAAACTCCTCAACCGCACCACACGGCGCGTGACGGTGACGATGGACGGGGCGGCCTATTACGAGCGCGCGCTCAGGGTCCTGAACGAAATCGACGAGCTCGACGGCAGCATGGCCTCGTCACAGGCCAGGCCGAGCGGGCGCCTGCGCGTCGACGTCAGCGCGCCGCTGGCCATGCGCGTCATCATCCCGAACCTGCCTGAATTCCATGCGCGCTATCCCGACATCCAGCTCGACCTCGGCCTCAGTGACCGACCTGCCGATCTGCTGGCGGAAAATCTCGATTGCGCCGTCCGGGCCGGCGAGCTCACGGACCAGAGCCTGATCGCCCGGCGCATCGGCGAGATGTATCTCGTGACCTGCGCCTCCCCCTCCTATGTCCAGCGCCATGGCGAGCCCCAGCATCCGACCGACCTCGAGGGCGATCATTTCATCGTCGGCTACCGCTATGCCGGGACCAGTCGCACAGCCCCCTTCACCTATGCCGACGGTAAGGAAAGCCACGAGATCAGGGGACGTTTCGTCGTATCGCTGAACGAAGGTGCTGGTTACGTCGCTGCCGCGCTGGCGGGGCTCGGCATCGTTCAGGCACCAACCTTCATGGTGCAGGAGGATATCGCCGCCGGCCGGCTCGTACCGCTGCTGACGAATTGGTGCTCGACCCCCAAGCCGCTGCACATCGTCTACCCACCGAACCGTCATCTCAGCAACAAGGTGCGTGTCTTCGTCGACTGGCTGGCCGAGCTCTTCGCCAAGGACGACCTGATCCAGCGGCGCTCCAGCTTGCCGCATTGCGCCTAGGACCTAAGGCACGCTTTGGAGAGCCGGCCCGGCGCCGGCGGAGAGTCTCATTAAGCCATGGAGACGCACCAGCCCGCAGGGACACAATACGCGTCGATCCCTGCGGCCTGGGCCAGCCATCCAACCTCGTCCTAACTGCTCAGGCAGCTGGGCTCAGGCGGCCTGCGAACTCGCCGTCGGCTTCACATTCTGGTTCATGCGAAACAGGTTCATCGGGTCGTAGCGCCGCTTCAGCTCGGCAAGGCGATGGTAACTGCCTCCGTAAGCCGCCTGGACGCGGTCCATCTCGTCTGCCGGCATGAAGTTGATATAGGCCGTTCCAGCTGAATACGGCCTTGCGGCATCAAAGAGCGCGCGCGCCCAGGCGATGCAGGCCTGATCCATGCCCTGTTCGCGCCAGCGCGCATGAACATTCATGACGAAATGGGAGCTGCGCTGCGGAAAGGCGGTCGCATCCGCCGCAACGCGGCCGGCCGCCCCACCGACATGGCCGATGAAGATCTCGCATTCCGGCCCCGGGAGGCGACGCACCGCGCCAATCAGGATCCTGATCGCCGCGTCCGAGAGCTCGGTGAAGTCGTGGCTCTTCCAGTAGTTGCGGGCACCGGCTGTGAGCAGAGGATCGAAAGCCTGTTGCCACGTCGCGAAAGGCGCCGGCCCCACCACGTCGACGATCGGTTTTCCGATGGAACGCAGCCTGGCGGTTGCCTTTTCGCCTTCGGCGATGTCGCCGCAATAGCACATCGCGAGCACCAGCACTTCCTTGCCATGCCACTCGGCCGGCAGGAACGGCAGGGGCGGCGCCTGCCGCATCACGACCCAACAGGTCAACTCGTCGGGCGCCACTTCGAGCGCCTGACGATATTCCTTCAGGACGGCCTCGGCATCATCGAAGGGATGCACGACAAGGCCAGCCAAAACCTGGGGGCCAAGCTTGTGAAGCCGAAATTCGAACGCGGTGGCCACCCCGAAATTTCCGCCGCCGCCGCGCAGGGCCCAGAACAGGTCCGGATTTTCCGACTGGCTAGCGCGCCTGAGCTCGCCGTCAGCCGTCACCACCTCGACCGACAGCAGGTTGTCCAGGGTAAGCCCGAACTTCCGCGTGATCCAGCCGAAGCCGCCGCCCAGCGTCAGGCCGGCAATGCCCGTGGTCGAATTGATGCCCGTCGGCACCGCCAATCCGAATTCCTGGGTTTCCCTGTCGACATCGGCCAGGGTAGCGCCCGGCTCGACCCAGGCGCGCTGCGATGCTTCGTCGACTCGGACCGATTTCATCGGTGACAGGTCGATCATCAGGCCGCCATCGCAGACGGCATTTCCGGCAATGCCGTGTCCGCCGCCACGCACAGAGAGCAATRGTCCGTTGTCACGCGCAAATCGCACAGCGCTGACGACATCGGCAGCCACCRCACAGCGTATGATCAGGCCAGGTCTGCGATCGACCATCCCATTCCAGATCGCGCGTGCATCGTCATATGCGGCATCAGTCTCGTCGAGCACGCTTCCGTGAAGCTGCGCGGCGAGCGCCTCGATGGCTGAGGCGCTGATGGATTTCGTTCCGGCCGCCAGTGTCGTGAGGCTCTGGGCTTGCATGATCGTTCCTCCCGAATGGGTCATGAACTCTCAGCCCCCCGCCACAAGAATTCTGCGCCTGCGCCGGGCCGCACTCAATGACGCAGATCACAGAAGCTCGGATTTCCACGCTTCAGCGGATGGAGCTTTGGAGCGGGCAGTCATGCGACGATGGTGTCTAGCGATGACCACAGGCAATGGCGCGGGATCCGACGGTTGGAGGTCGGATGGATGCAAGCCTGATCGGCAGCACATCACCTCAGGCGGAACGAGCTTCCTCCCGCGCATCGAGTTCCGCTGCCACGGCAGCGATGCCGCCGAAAGCGAAGCGCTGGAAATGGGCGACCATCTCGTCGACAGCGCCCCGGTCCGACGCCAGGTCGGGAAAGACCTGCGCGAGGACCTGGCGGTTGCCGACGAGCATCACCACGAAGGGGGCGATGACAGTGAGACAGCACCGGGCAACGACGGGGTGATCATGCGGCACTCCCAGGATTTCGCCGACGATCCCGGTGACGATGCGCTTCTTCGGGAGAATCTCGCGATCCCGCAGCACTGCGAAAGCGKGTGTTGGAGCCAGCACCTCACGGCTCAGGACCCGCAAGGACCAGCTCGAGGAGGCGGGCCCCATGATCGTGCGGACCACGAGACCAATGAGGGTGCGAAGCTTGTCCTCCGGAGTCCCTGGGGCTTCTGCCAGCTTGAGCAGCCGATCATAGGTCAGCAGGCGGCGATGCGCCTCGACCAACACCTCGGCATAGAGCCCGTCGATKCCGCCATAATAGTAATTCACGGCAGCAGAATTGCTGCCCGCCCGCTCGGCGATCTCCTTGCCGGTGGCGCGATCAAAGCCCTTTTCCGCAAAGACCTCTCCGGCCGCATCGAGAATCTGCGCCTTGGTGGCCGCACCGTCCTCGCGGCGACCGGGTCGTTTTTGAGGAATCGCTCGTTTCATGACCCGAGCTTAACGCCGATCAAGAATATTTGAAAGATAGAATTTAAATTCAGATTTGACATATTGCACCACGCGCCTATCCTTGAAGGCATGAGCAAGGCACCGCGCATACTGGCTGTCATCGCCCTCTTGGGGGCCGCAGGCGCCTGGTGGTTTAGCCACCGCCCCGCCGCGACATCCGAGTTGGTCCTCTACGGCAATGTCGATCTCAGGCAGGCCTCGCTGGCCTTCAACGGCAGCGAACGCATCGCCGCGATCCTTGTCGAGGAGGGCAATGTCGTTCGCAGCGGCCAGGTCCTTGCGAAGCTGGATACGAGCCGCCTGCAACCGCAGATCGACCAGATGGAAGCGATTGTCGGGGCCCAGAAGGCCGCACTCGATCGATTGCGCAACGGCTCTCGCCCCGAGGAGATCGCCCAGGCCCGCGCCAACCTGGAATCGGCCAGGGCGGATTCGGTCAACGCMGCCGCGCAATATGAGCGGCGGCGCGCCCTGTCCGCGAATGCCGTCAGCCAGCAGGACCTCGATGCCGCCAAGGCTCTTGCCGAGACCTCCAAGGCAAAGCTCGATGTCGCAAAGAGCGCCCTCGACCTTTCTCTCGCCGGCCCGCGCTCGGAGGACATCGCGCAGGCAGAGGCACAGCTCCGCGGCAACCAGGCGCAGCTTGCGCTCGCCCGGCGCCAATTGGTCGATGCGCAGCTGCTTGCTCCCTTCGACGGCGTGGTTCGCTCGCGGCTGATGGAACCCGGCGAGATGGCCTCRCCCAGCCGCCCGGTGCTTTCACTGGCCATGACCGGCACGAAATGGGTGCGGACCTATGTGGCTGAGCCGAAGCTCGGACAGGTCCGCTCTGGCATGCGGATGCAGGTCACCACGGACAGCTTTCCGAACCAGCCGCTCGAAGGCTGGATCGGCTTCATCTCACCCGTCGCCGAGTTCACCCCGAAAACGGTGCAGACCGAGGATCTGCGCACGAGCCTCGTCTACGAGATGCGTGTCTTCGTCGAGGACCCGCAGGACAGGCTGCGCCTCGGCATGCCAGCCACCATCAAGATGTTGCCGGGAGCCGAGGCTGCGGTCGCAAACAGCGCTGCTGTACCCGAGACCGGGAAGACCAAGCCATGACCCCCGCCGCGCCCGTCTCACCCGTCACGGCGCGGACCCTCCACAAGACGTTCCGCCGGGCCACCGGCGAAACCGTCAAGGCACTCGACGATGTCTCCTTCGAAGCCAGGGAAGGCACGCTGACCGCCCTCGTCGGCCCCGACGGTGCCGGCAAGACCACATTGCTACGGCTGATCGCCGGGTTGATGAAACCCGATGAGGGTATGCTCGACGTTCTCGGCATTGTCGTCGCTGACGATCCCCAGGCCGTACAGGACCGCATCGGCTACATGCCGCAGAAATTCGGGCTCTATGAGGATCTGAGCGTCCAGGAGAACCTCGATCTCTATGCCGATCTGCACGGCGTCGGTGCCGACCAACGCGAGCACATCTACCCTCGCCTCTTCGAGATGACCCAGCTCGGGCGTTTTCGCGAGCGGCTGGCCGGGAAGCTGTCCGGCGGCATGAAGCAGAAACTGGGGCTCGCCTGCACCCTCGTCCGTGCTCCCGAACTACTGCTGCTGGACGAGCCGACCGTCGGCGTCGACCCACTGTCGCGGCGCGAGCTCTGGGCGATCGTGCTCAAGCTGGTGCGCGAGGATGGGCTCACCGTCATCGTCAGCACCTCCTATCTCGACGAGGCCGAGCTCTGCGACCATGCAGTCGTCATGCATGCCGGAAAGGTGCTGTCGCAGGGCACGCCGAGCGAGATCACGGCGAAAGCTGAAGGCCGCACCTTCATCATCGAGACGCCCAAGGGAATGCCGGCACGTTCGCTGCAGGCACGCTTGTTTCAGCAGGACGGCGTCATCGATGCCGTGCCCGAAGCCGGGCAAGTCCGCGTCGTGCTCGCAGCTCCGAGCGAAACGGGCGCCCTGCCCCTCGGCGACGGCACGCTTCGGCATCGCCGCGTGCCGCCACGTTTCGAGGACGGGTTCATGGTGCTGTTTGCTGCCGTCGCCGAGCGCACACGCAGCAGTGCCATGACGCTCGACCAGCCCACCTCCCCGGGTTCCGGCGCCATGGCGGTCGAGGTGCGTGACCTCGTCCGCACCTTCGGCGATTTCACCGCTGTCGATCATGTCAGCTTCGAGGTTCGGAGCGGCGAGATCTACGGGCTTCTCGGCCCCAACGGCGCCGGCAAGAGCACCACGTTCCGGATGCTCTGCGGGCTGCTGCCAGCCTCGCACGGCACGCTGCGTGTCGCTGGCGCGGATTTGCGGACATCTCGTGCCGAGGCGCGGCGCAGGCTCGGCTACGTCGCCCAGAAATTCTCGCTCTACGGCCAGTTGAGCGTCGACGAGAATCTCGATTTCTTCGCCAGTGCCTATGGGCTGCGTGGGAGGCGCAAGGCGGACCGGATCACCTGGGCGAAGCAGCAATTCGAGCTCGATGCCTTCTCCCGGCTGCCGAGCGGGCAATTGCCGGGCGGCTTCAAGCAGCGCCTCGCGATGGGCACCGCCCTGCTGCACGAGCCGGACATCCTCTTCCTCGATGAGGCGACGAGCGGCGCCGATCCGATCGCGCGGCGCGAATTCTGGGGCCGGATCACGGCGCTCTCCGAGCAGGGCGTCACCGTGATCGTGACCACGCATTTCATGGAGGAAGCAGAATATTGCGACCGGATCATCATCCTCGATGCCGGACGCAGCCTGGCAGAAGGCACGCCGGCCGAGATCAGGGCCCATGCCACGGCCCAGGACGGACGCCAACCGACGATGGAAGATGCCTTCATCGCCATCGTCGAGACGTCGCGTGACGGGCGTGCCGAGCAGAGGCCCGCAGCATGACCGCCGTGACCTCACAGACCGGCGGAATGGCAAGGCTGCGCCGCATCGCGGCGCTGATCCGGAAGGAGGGCTGGCAGGTCGTGCGCGACCCGAGCAGCATCGCGATCGGCGTGATCATGCCGATGCTGCTGCTCGTGCTCTTCGGCTACGGGCTTTCCTTCGACGTCAAGAACGTCCCGGTCGCGATCGTCATGGAGGACATCTCGGCMGAGGCGCGCGGCGCGGCGTCGAGTTTCGAACTCTCCGACTATTTCAACGCGGTGCAGGTCAAGACCATGGCCGAGGCCGAGCGGATGATGCTCGACAAGCGCGTCCACGCCATTGTCCGCATACCGCCCGATTTCGCGCGCCGGATGGAGCAGGGCACGGCCGAGATCCAGGTGCTGGTCCATGGCACCGACGCCAATACCGCCCGCATCTCGCTCGGCTATGCTCAGGGTGCCGTTGCAACCTGGATGGCGCGCGAGGCCGCGATGGGCCGCATCATCGCCGGTCCGCCAGTCTCGATCGAGAGCCGGCTCTGGTTCAACGATGCCAATAACAGCAGCTACTTCCTGGTTCCCGGCCTGATCGTGCTGGTGATGACGCTGATCGGTGCGCTGCTGACCGCGCTTGTCGTTGCGCGGGAATGGGAGCGCGGAACCTTCGAGGCGCTGTTCGTCACGCCCGTGCGTCCCGGCGAGATCCTGCTTGGCAAGACCGTGCCCTATTTCATCCTCGGCATGATCGGGCTCGCCCTCTCGATCCTTGGTGCCAAGCTGCTCTTCGGCGTGCCGATCAGAGGCTCGCTCGGGCTGCTCGTTGCCGTGTCGATGCTCTATCTGATTGTCGCGCTCGGCATCGGCCTGTTGATCTCCTCACTGACCAAGAGCCAGTTCGTCGCGAGCCAGATCACGATCATCGCCACCTTTCTCCCGGCGATGATGCTGTCCGGCTTCATGTTCGACATCCGCAGCATGCCGGTCGCGATCCAGGTGATCACGCATATCTTCCCGGCGCGCTATTTCGTCAGCGTTCTGCAGACCCTGTTCCTCGCCGGGGACATCTGGCCGGTAATCCTGCCGAATGCTGCGGTGCTGGCCGTCATGGCCGCAGTGCTGATCGCGCTTGCGATACGCGCGACGCGCAAGACCATCGTGTGAGGTGGGCCATGCTCGACACGCTGCTGCGCATCCTCGCCCTAATCCGCAAGGAACTGCTCGCGATCCTGAAGGATCCGAAGAGCCGCATCTCCCTGATCGCCCCACCGGTCCTGCAGTGCCTGATCTTCGGCTATGCCGCGACCTATGACCTCAACAACGTGTCCTATGCACTGCTCGACCACGATCGAAGCGCCGTCTCGCGCGCACTGATCGCGCGCCTGGACGGTTCCGGCACCTTCACGCGGGTCGCCACGCTCGACGTCGAGCGCCAGATCGCCGACATCATCAACGACCAGCGCGCCTTGCTGGTGATCACCATTCCCTACGATTTCGAGCGCGGTCTGCAGGCGGGGACCGCGCCCGCCGTGCAAGTCATCGCCGACGGGCGCAACTCAAACACCGCGGGTACCGCCCAAACCTATGTCAGCCAGATCGTCACCGGCTTTGGAGCCGACTGGCAGAGTTCGCACGGCCAGCCCGGCCCACCCGTTCGCATGACCACACGGGCCTGGTACAACCCCACCCTCGAAACGCGCTGGTACATGGTTCCGGCCCTGATCGGCACCATCACCATGATGATGACGATGATGCTGACTGCGATGTCGGTGGCGCGAGAGCGCGAGGAAGGCACATTCGATCAGTTGCTGGTGACGCCGTTCCGGCCCTCGGAGATCATGGTCGGCAAGGCAGTCCCCGCCATGCTGATCGGGCTCGCCCAGTCGACGCTGATTCTGCTGGTGGCGCAACTCTGGTTCCAGATCCCGTTCTCCGGCAGTTTTGCGATGCTCTATCTCGGCCTCTTCCTGTTCCTCTCGGCATCGGTCGGGATCGGCCTCTTCATCTCGTCCATCGCGGGCAATATGCAGCAGGCAATGATCGGCTCATTCGTGCTGCTGATGCCGTTCATGCTGCTCTCGGGCCTGACGGCGCCGATCGGCAACATGCCCGAGATCCTGCAGTACTTCACCCTGATCAACCCGCTGCGCTACGCCATCAGCATCACGCATCAAATCTATCTGGAGGGTGCCGGAATCAGGCAGCTCTTGCCGGAGATGCTGGCGCTCGTCGCCATTGCCGCCGTGACCCTGCCCTTCGCCGCCTGGATGTTCAGGAACAGGCTCACCTGAGCCGATGGCGCCAACCATCGGCCCGAAGAGCGGATTGCGATCGTCGGGGAAGCCGACGCGATCACAGAAGGCCAAGCCCTCCGGCAGGATACGATATCCGCTCTGCGGAACTAGCCGCCGGTGCGCAGCACGGAGAATTCCGCCCGCCGCCCCGGCGCGATCCGGCCATGGCTGGTGGATAGCCCGAGATAGGCCGCAGGCGTTGCGCTCGCCATCGCCAAGGCCTGCTCAAGCGTCGCGCCGCCGTGCCGATAGGCATTGAGAATCGCGGCATTCATGTCGAGATGAGCGCCTGCGAGGCGGCCCTCGGCATTGACGAGCCGGCCGCCGCTGACATGAATCGTCTCGCCGAAGAGTTCGAAGGCATCCCCGTCGGCGCCGATCGTCGCCATCGCGTCGGTGACAAGCATCATCCTGTCCGGCCCGATCGCGCGAAACGCAGCCTGAAAGGACGGCCAGGCGACATGGTGCCCGTCCGCGATGATGCCCGCGGTCAACCCCATGCCCGACATCACGGAACCGACCACGCCCGGCTCGCGCGAGCCGAGCTGCGACATGGCGTTGAACAAATGGGTGGCACCGCTCAGGCCCTCGGCATGGGCCGCCGCCATCTCAGCCGCGCTCGCGTTGGAATGGCCCGCGCAGACCTTGACGCCACGCGCGACCAGCGCGCGGATGAAGCCGGAAGGCACGCATTCGGGCGCGAGCGTCACCAGTGTCACGCCAGCGGCGCCGAGCGACGTCAACAGATCGACATCCTCCGGCTCGGGCCGCAGGAGATTGGCGACCAGATGCGCGCCACGACGTTCGGGATTGATGAAGGGGCCCTCGATGTGAATGCCGAGAACGCCCGGCACAGCGCGCGCAATCGCTTCGCGTGCGGCTGCGATGGCCTTCGCGATATCTGCCCTGCTGGCGCTGATGAGGGTCGGCAGCAGGAACCGCGTGCCGAAGCGGGCATGGGCAGCGCTGATCGCAGCTATGCCGTCGCAGCTCAGTGTATCGTTCAGCATGACGCCGCCACCGCCATTGACCTGAACATCGATGAAGCCCGGCGCGAGCACGCCGTCATCCGGCAGTTCCTCGATCACGCAGTGCGGCTGCGCGCTTGACGGCAGCATCTCGGTGACGATCCCATYCTCGGCGATGACGAGGCGATCCGGCCAGATCCGCTCGCCATCGAACAGGCGCCGCGCACGCCAGCCCTGCCGCCGCGCTGCCATCACAGCGTCTCCGTGACCTTGACCAACCCCGGTGGACGGTCGACATCGCGGCCAAGCCGCACCGCCTCGGCTTCCAGCGCGCGATAGACGGGCACCAGCAGCGCGATCGCGTCGAGCGCCGGGTCGCCCGCTGCCAGTCCCGGGAGTGTCGGCCGCAGTCCGCTTCCCGAGAAGATCGACGCCCCCTCGTGACGAAGCGTCGCCAGGGCCTCCTCGATGCTCTCCGAAACCTCACCACCGGCATTGAGGCCGAGGATCGGATGCTCGCTCCGGATCGCGGCCTTGGGTCCGTGCAGGACTTCCGCCGAGCTGAACGCCAGCACGGGCACGCCCAGGACCTCGGCCGCCTTGAGCGCGGCCTCGCGCGCTGGTCCCAGCGTCAGACCGCGCCCGATGACGAAACCCGCCGGTGCATCGGACAGCCGGCGCGCCCAGGCCGACCAGTCGAGGGTGAGCGCCTGGGCAAGACGTTCGGGAGCCGATTGCGCAGATGTCGCGAGCGCAGCGTCCCTGCTCAGACGCGCGACCAGCAGCATGCCGGCCAGCATCGTGTTCACAACGGTCTTTGTTGCGGCCACGGCGAGCTCGGGACCTGCCGCGATCGGGATGACATGGCGGCAGGCCCGAGCGGCAGGGGAATCGGGATCATTGACGATGGCGACCGTTTGCGCCCCGGCCTCTGTCGCCTGCTCGGCCGCCGCCACCAGATCGGGGCTGCGGCCAGACTGCGAGATCAGGATATAGAGCGCCTCCCTGAGACGCGGGCTTGCGCCATAGCGCGTCACCACCGAAGGGGCCGCCGCCGCAGAGCTCAAGCCCAGGCGGGTCTCGATGAGATAGCGCAGATGCGTGCCTGCATGGCCGGAACTGCCCCGGCCGCTGACGACGACATGGCTGACGCGCGACATCTGCAGCGCATCGGCGACGCGCGCAATCTCGCCTTGCCCCTCCTGCAGAAGCCGCGTCGCGGCCTCGGGGATTTCAGCGATCTCGGCTGACATGCGGGAGGGGTTTCGATCCTGCAGTGTCACGATTGCGGCCCCATCGCTTCGCCCTTCAAGGTCGCGACAAAATCATAGCGATCGCCGCGATAGGCGGAGAGCGTGAACTCGACCGGCTTGCCATTGCCGAGAAACGCACGGCGCTCGATCCTGAGCAGCGCGCTGCCTGCCGGAATGCCGAGATGCTTTGCCTCATCCGCCGTCGCGAGGCCGGCATGGATGCGCTGCACGCCATGGGCAGGTGCTGCCCCCCTCTGCGCGAGCGCGGCGTAGAGCGAGGTTTCGAYCAGATCCGGCGACGGCAGGATGGTGGCGGGCACGACGGCGCATTCGATCGCCAGCGGCTCTCCATCCGCCGTTCTGACCCGGATCAACCGGACGACAGCGTCGCTCGGTCCGAGACCCAGCGCCATCGATTCCTGCGGCTTCGGCCGCGCCAGCTCCTTCGACAGCCAGATCGAGCCCGGCCGGCCGCCGCGGTTCTCGATATCGGTCGAGAAACTCGCCAGGACCGAGAGCGGCTGCTCCATACGCGAGGCGACGAAGGTGCCCGAGCCATGCCGTCGCGACAACGCGCCGCTGCGAATGAGCTCGTCGATGGCATTGCGCACGGTGACCCGGGCATAGCCGGTCAGCTGGGCGAGGTCGCGCTCGGAGGGAACGGCATCGCCGGGAAGGAAGACCTCGGTCTCGATCAGCCGGGACAGAGCGCCGGCGAGCCTGAGATAACGTGGCGTCGGGTCGTCTCCGGCGAGCGCCTGAAGGATCGCCTGCTGCTTGGCCGGCATCGCTTCGGGGGCAGCGTCGGACGCGCCCTCGCGCGGACGCCGCGGACCGCGCCCGGGTGAGGTTTCGCTCACCGGGCCGCCCTTGGAGGCGCCTTGGCCGGGCCGTTCGTCCCGACGCCGAGATCGAACAGGGCCAGGCGCAGATTGCCATGATGGCGAGCGAGCAAGCTCTCGGCCAAGGCAGCCTCGGCGCCGCTTGCAAGCAGCACGGCGCGCTTCACATCGCCGCCGGCGCGGTCGAGATGGCGGGCGGCGGCCTCCATGCCGCATCCGGTGATCATCTCGACCATCTGCGCCGCCCGCAGCCGGAGCTTGGCATTGGTCGCGCGCATATGGACCATCAGGCCGCGATAGACCCGGCCGAGACGAATCATCAGCAGCGTCGAGAACAGGTTGAGCACGATCTTCTGGGCGGTTCCGGCCTTCATCCGGGTGGAGCCGGCAACGACCTCTTCCCCGGTTTCGGTGAGGATGCCGAGATCCGCCGTGCGCAGCAGTGCCGAGCCGCGGTTATTGGCGACGCCGATGGTCAGGGCGCCACGCGCCTTGGCTTCCCCGATGGCGGCGAGCGTGTAAGGCGTGCGGCCGCTGGCAGCGAGACCGATCACGACGTCGTTCGGCCCGACATCGGTGCGGCGCATCGCGCCCGCGCCGTCATCAACCGAATCCTCGGCATTCTCGACGGCGTGGAGGATCGCCTCGTCGCCGCCAGCGATGGCGAAGGCCAACCGCTCTTCCGGCCAGTCGAAGGTCGGGGTCAGTTCCGCGCCGTCCTGCACGCCGATGCGGCCCGAGGTGCCGGCACCTGCATAGATCAGGCGGCCACCGGCCTCGAGGCGCGGCACGGCCGCGGCAACGGCTTCCGCAATCGCCGGCAAGGACGACGCGATGGTGGCGACCGCTGCAAGCTGGCCTTCGTAAAGCGCCTTGAGGATGTCGAGGTCGCCCCAGGCATCAAGTTCTCGAAAGCGCGCGCTGACGTCTTCAGTCGCCATGGATAGCCCCTCGTGACCAGACCAAAATAAGTCCACTTTAGCCCAGTAGCAAGCGAGGAACCGACAGGGAAGAGTTGTTTCGTCTGGAAGGCATGCGGCCTCGACCAGCGTCCCTCGTTTTGCTCGGTTGTCGGACCAACCACGCCGACCCGATTCTCGCTTCACGGCAAGGCAAGCCAGCCGATCGCGCCGCGGCGGGCCAATTCATCATTGGGCTGCGCCGCCAAAGGTCGGATTGCGGATGCTGCGATGCGGGGCCCGGCGCTGGCTGCCCGAAGCGCGCCGCCGACGCGAAGACTAGCACTACTTTGGCAGATTTTTAGAACTGAGTTGTCGGCGGCAATGCGGACATCGTGTTGGCGGCGGCCGTTCGAGCTTGGCGATGATGGCCGCGCGGACCTTTGGCAGGGTCGGCTGCGGTGGCGGGCCCTGGATTCTTTTTTTCCCGCTTCGCCTGCTTGAGGCGCCGGGATTGAAGGAAGGCATAGGCGATCATGGTCATGAGGGCGTGCCGATGCAGCCCCGTCCATGATCGTCCCTCGAAGTGGTCGAGCCCGAGCTCCTCCTTCAACTGCTGATGCGCCTGCTCGCAGATCCAGCGCGCCTTGATCGCGCCGGCCAGGCGCTTGAGCGAGGTGTCGGCGGGCAGGTTCGAGAGGTAATATTTGCGCTCTCCATTCGAGCGGTGTTCGCCGATCAGCCAGGCCTCTTCTCCCGGCAGATGCTGCTGTCCCATGTCGCCGATCCTCTGGGGCGGCCCGTCGGCCACCTTGATCCGCATGGCGGCGAAGCGGGCTTTCAGCAGCCCCTTGGTCCCACGCCGCCAGCTGAGCGTGCGCCAGGGCGCCGCCGCCAGCGTCTTCTCCGCCGAGACCGACTTCGCATCGGGCACATGGTTCTTGCGCGGGCGGCCGCGCCCGGAGACGGGGAAGACGAGAGCCACGTCGACCGGATAGACCTTCTGGCGCGCTCCTATGCCGACGGCCCAGGTGAGGCCACGCTCGCTCAAAGCCTGACGGAACGGCGCAGAGAGGCCATAACCGGCATCGGCCAGCACACAGCCGAAGCGCAGGCCGGCCGTGCGCGCCCGATCGATCTCGGCGAGCGCGATCTCGGGCTTGGTCCGGTAGCCTCCATGACCGTCCGGCACGCCGGCCCGGGCCAGTCGTGTGGGATCGCTCGTCCAGCTCTCGGGCAGGAACAGCCGCAACCCCACCATGATCGGAACCTCGCCGGAAGCCAGCGTCAGCGACACCAGTGTCTGGCAGTTCGCGTTCTTGCCCAGGGCCGAGGCGTATTGCGGCGCGACACCGACCGAGCGCTCGCCCTTCTTCGGCAGAGCCGTGTCGTCAACGATCAGCCAGGCGTCCGCGCCGCCGACCATCCTGTCCGCCTCGGTGAGCAAGACCTTCTCCAGCGGCACGGTGTCCCAAACACCGCTGGCGATGAAGTGATGAAGCTGGTCGTAGCCGACACCGCCGTCGCGGGCCGCCATCGGCTGGATGCTCTTGCGATCTCCCGCGCCGATCAGCCCCGCCACATAAGCCGGACACATCCTCGCCCGCACCTTGTGCCGTAGAGCATCCAGAAAGGGCGAAAGCCACCCCTCAAGATCGGACTTCCAAGTATCGTCCATGGCCGGCCCTCCAGAAAGCCGACCCCCTATGAATCACGCAAATCGCGCCCCGGGAATCCCAAAAACGCCAGCCATTCTAAAAATCTGCCAAAGTAGTGCTAGGCTCAGGACTCATTGCTTAGATCCAGAAGATGACGGCTGCCGCGATACAGATGGCTGAGAAGAATGTGTGAGCGCAGCGATCGTATCGGGTTGCGATGCGCCGCCAGTCCTTGAGCTTTGCGAAGAGGTTCTCGACCTTGTGGCGCTGGCGGTAGAGCACCCTGTTGTATTCGAAGGGGATCTTGCGGCTCCGGCTCGACGGGATGCAGGGCTCGATGCCCTTGGCGAGAAGCGCCTCGCGGAATGTCGCGCTGTCGTACCCGCGATCGGCGATCAGGGCCTTGGCGGGCGGCAGCGCGTCGAGCACGAGGCTTGCGCCCTTGTGGTCACTCATCTGGCCTTCCGAGAGCAGCAGGATGATCGGGCGGCCTTCACCGTCGCAGACGGTGTGGAGCTTGGAGTTCAGTCCGCCCTTGGTGCGCCCGATACGACGGGGAACAGCCCCTTTTTGAGCAGGCTCGCCGCCGTGCGATGGGCCTTGAGATGCGTGGCGTCGATCRTGATCCGCTCGGGTTTCGGTCCGTCGCCGGCCAGGCCCGCGAATATCCGGTCAAACACGCCGAGCCGGCTCCAGCGGATGAAGCGGTTGTACAGCGTCTTATGCGGGCCGTAGCCTTTGGGCGCGTCCTTCCATTGCAGGCCGTTGCGGATCACATAGACGATCCCGCTTACCACGCGCCGGTCGTCGACCCGTGCGACCCCGTGCGACAGCGGAAAGTACGGCGAAATCCGCGCCATCTGCGGCTCGCTCAGCAGGAACAAATCATCCATCACCGCCTCCTCGTCAGAGACCGTGAATCACAGATCATTCCTAATTAATAGGTCCTGAGCCTAGCTCGGCAGGTTGAGCCGCCCGCCGGTCAGCGGTTCCGGCACGCCGGTCGTGCCGGGCAGGCTGAGCGGCAGGCCCTTGACCGAGCGGATCGCGAGATAACCGAAGGTCTGCGCCTCGATGACATCGCCAGCCCAGCCAGCAGCCTCTACGGGCTCGACCGGCACACCGAGGCGCTCATGCAGCCTCGCCATGAAATGACTGTTCAGGCGACCGCCGCCCGTGACCAGCCAGCGCCTCGGCGCCTTCGGCACATGACGCAGCGCGGCGACCACGCTTTCCACCGTAAAGGCGGCGAGGGTTGCGGCGCCATCGGCGTCGGAGAGAGCTTCCACGCCCTTGGCGCGGCGATGAAAATCATTGCGGTCCAGAGATTTCGGCGCTGGGCGTTCGAAAAACGGATTCGCCATGAAATCTGCCACGAGGTCCTCACGCATCTGCCCGCTCGCCGCCAGTGCCCCGCCGGCATCGTATTCACGGCCCAACCGCCGCAAGACGAAATCGTCAAGGATCGCGCTGGCCGGACCGGTGTCGAACGCGATCACGTCGTCGCCGTCGATATAGGTGACATTGCCGACGCCACCGAGGTTCAGCACCATCACGGGCTGCTCCAGCCCCTGCGCCAGCGCACGGTGATAGAGCGGCGCGAAGGGAGCCCCCTCGCCGCCCGCCGCAACGTCGGCGTAGCGGAAGCGATCGACGGTCGGGACGCCAAGCGCTCTTGCAACCGCCGGCCCGTCGATGAGCTGGCGGGTGAAGCGGATTTCCGGCCGGTGGTAGACGGTCTGGCCATGCAGGCCGACGAGGTCGATGCTCTGCGGATCGAGCGCCTGTTCGGCCATGAAGCGCCTGACCGCATCGAGATGGGCGGCGGTGACAGCCGCCTCCAGCTCGAGCAGCGGTTCCTTGACCGCTCGTTCGGCCTCGGCAATCAGAGCCTGAAGTTCACGCCGCGTCTGTGCCGGATAAGGGTAGGAAGCGCCGGCGCCGAAGCGGAGCGTCTCGCGGCCATCGCTCTCGACGATGGAGACGTCGATCGCGTCCATCGACGTGCCGCTGATCACGCCGATCGCGGTCAGTGTCTGCTTGGCCAGATCGCGCATCTTCCGTTCCCTAATGCCCATGGCAAGCTTCAAGGCTTGCACTGGCTCTAGGCGATCGGSTAAGCGTTGTCCAGATTGGTCCCTAAGTGGTCCATATGCGAAACTGATCGCACGAGCGCCCGAGAATGCGCCGTCTGCCGGGAGGGATGGGCCATGTATCGCGCCATGAAGCAGGGTTCGGGACGATGCCGCGCGCTGCGCAGCAGCATCGCTGCCACGGCCTTCGCGTTGATCGCCGGTGCTGCGTCCGCCCAGGTGCTCGAGGTCGCCGTCGAGGCTTCTCCCGCAGGGCTCGATCCCCATATCGTCACAGCCTTCGCCTCGTCGCAGCTCGTGCTCGGCCCGATCTATGAAGGACTGACCGCGCTCGACAAGGACCTCAACATCATCCCCGGCCTGGCCGAGTCCTGGACCGCGTCCGCCGACGGCAAGACCGTGACCTTCAAGCTCCGCTCCGGCGTGACCTTCCATGACGGCAAGCCGATGGAAGCGGAAGACGCCGCCTCGTCCTTGCGGCGGGTGCTCTCGAAGGATGTCGGCTCGCCGCTCGCGAGCCGCCTCGGAGCGCTGGAAAGCGCAACGGCCGTCGACGCKACCACGCTCAAGCTCAAGCTCAAGGAGCCGTCGGCCCCGCTGCTCGCATCATTGACCGGCATCGCGATCGTCCCACGCGGGCTCGAGGGCAACAAGGACGCGCTGCAGCGCGCGCCGATGGGCACCGGCCCGTTCAAGTTCGAGGAATGGCAGCCGAACGGCTTCATCCGACTCGCCAAGCATGCCGGCTACTGGAATGCGGCCGAGGTGAAGCTTGCAGGCGTCAAGTTCAACTTCGTTCCCGAAGCGGCCACGCGCCAGGTCGGAATCGGCAATGGCCAGTTCGCGCTGCTGCCGCATATCGATGCAGCCACCGCGCTTCAGCTCAAGGGCAAGCCCAATGTGGCGATCCGCGAGACGATGGAGCTCGCCTACACGCTGATCGGCATGAACGTCTCCAAGCCGCCCTTCGACAATCCGAAGGTGCGCGAGGCGCTGAACTACGCCCTGAACCGCAAGGAGATCATCGACGCAGCGCTGTTCGGCAGCGGTGCACCGGCTGCCCCGCTGCCTCCCGTGCTGAAGGACTGGGCGGTCGATGTGAAGGACCTGCCCTGCTACACGCATGATCCGGCCAAGGCCCAGGCACTGCTCAAGGAAGCCGGCATCGCCACGCCGATCTCGGTCAACATGACGGTCCTGCCGCGGCAGGACATCCGCGACATCGCCCAGGTCGTGCAGCAGCAGCTCGGCAAGGCCGGCTTCAAGGTGGAGCTGAAGAACCCCGAGCTAGGCCAGTTCGTACAGGACTGGCGCAACTCGAATTTCGACCTCTTCGCCTCGACCAATGCCGGCAGCATCGAGCCCGACGACTATTTCTACCGCGCGTTCCGCACGGGAGGATCGACCAACGTCTTCAAGTACAGCAACCCCGAGCTCGATGCGCTGCTCGACAAGGGCCGCGCGACACTCGACAAGCCAGCGCGGCAGGCGGCGTATCGCGACGCGCAAAAGATCCTCGGTTGCTCGGGCCCGGCGGCCCATATCGCCTATCCCACCCTGTTCAGCGCCGTGCGCGGCAACCTGCAGGGCTATGACATCTACGCCAACCGCTCGCTGGTCTCGCTCGGCCGCGCCAGCCTGCGCTGATCCGGCACGGTCGAGGCATGCTCCGCCATCTGCTCCAGCGCTGCCTCGACCTCGCGATCGTGCTCTTCGGAATCTCCGTGATCGTCTTCATGATGATCCGGCTKATCCCGGGCGATGCGGTCGCGATCATGCTCGGCGCCAATACCGAAGTGACGCCGGAACGCGTTGCGGCGATGCGCAGCGAACTCGGGCTCGACCGGCCGCTGCTCGAGCAATATCTGAGCTGGCTCGGGCGAGCGCTCCACGGTGACTTCGGCACCTCGATCTGGACCGGCCGGCCGGTGCTCCAGGAAATCACGGCCCAGATCTGGCCGACCCTGCAGCTCACCGTGCTGGCGCTCGTCATCGGCGCCGGCCTCGCTGTGCCCGTCGGTTGCCTGATGGCGCATTGGCGCGGCGGACGGGCTGATCTCGTCCTGCGCATCGGCGCGATCGCGGGGCTCACCATCCCGTCCTTCTGGCTCGGCATCGTCATGCTGATCACCGTGGCAAGCCTGGCCCCAAGCTTCGCCTCGCTCGGCTATGTCCCGTTCAGCGAGGACCCGCTCGGTAACCTGCAGCGGCTGCTGCTGCCGGCGATCGCGCTGGCATTGCCGATCCTTGCCAATCTGTCGCGCCTTGTCCGCACAGCGATGCTCGACGCGCTCAGCCAGGACTATATCCGCACGGCCCGCGCCAAGGGGCTTTCGGAGACCGCGGTGCTCTACCGGCATGCGCTCCGCAACGCGCTCATTCCCTTCGTCACCAGCGTCGGCATCATGACGGGCTATCTGCTTGGGGGCGCGATCGTGGTCGAGCAGGTCTTCTCGATTCCGGGCCTCGGGCGGCTGATCCTCGGCGGCATCGCCGAGCGGAACTACCCGCTGGTCCAGGCCACCATCCTCATCGTCACCGTCGGCTTCGTGCTGGTGAACGCCCTGGTCGATCTCGCCTATGCGCTGATCGACCCAAGGCTCAGGACTACGTGATGAGCCAGAGCCGCCGTATCGCCATCGCAGCGGGCATCATCGTCACGCTGCAGATCGTGCTGGCGCTCGCCGCCCCCCTGATTGCGCCCTATGACCCGCTCGCCCAGGACATCGTCGCCCGCCTGAAGGGGCCGAGCCTCGCGCATTGGCTTGGCACCGATCATCTCGGCCGCGATATCCTGGCGCGCATCCTCTATGGCTACCGCACCGCCCTGATCGCCTGCGGCATCGCCGTCGGCCTCGCGCTGCTCGTCGGGGGCGGCCTCGGCCTCCTCGCAGCCTTCTATCGCAGCTGGTGCGAGCGCATCGTGATGCGGCTGATGGACATTCTCTTCGCCTTTCCCGTGATGCTGCTCGCCATCGGCATCATCGCCATGCTCGGGCCGCGAACGGAAAGCGCCGCCATCGCGATTGCGGTCGTCTATGTGCCGATCTTCGCACGACTGATCCGTGGCCCGGCCCTCGTTCTGGTCGAGAGCGACTTCGTCGCCGGCATCCGCTCGATCGGCGCCTCGGACCTGCGCATCATGCTGCGCCATATCCTGCCCAATCTGGCCTCCGTGATCCTGGTCCAGACCTCGTTGCTGCTGTCGGCCGCCATCCTGGTCGAGGCCTCGCTCTCCTTCCTCGGCCTCGGTACCCAGCCGCCGACGCCCTCGCTCGGGCTGATGCTGGCGGAAGGGCGCAATTTCGTGCTGCTCTCGCCCTGGAACGCGATCTTCGCCGGGCTCGGCATCCTCTTCCTCTCGCTCGGCTTCAACCTGCTCGGCGACGCGCTCCGCGATGAACTCGATCCCCGTCTGCGGGGCCGGTCGTGATCATCCGCAAGGCAGAGCCTGGCGATATCGCTCCGGCGGCAGCCATCCTTGCGCAAGCCTATCAGACCAGCTTCCGTCCCATCATCGGCGATGCGGCGTCGACCTATGACGTTGCGCATTTCGAGGCCCGGTTCGAACGGGACCTGGAGCATCTCACAGTCCTGGACGATGGCGGCGTCAGAGGCGTCCTGCTGCTGCTCGACGGTCATGTCATCATGCTTTTCGTGGCCGAGACCGGCCGCCGCCATGGAGCAGCCCTGCTCTCCCATGCCGAGGCGAATGGCGCCTGCTCGCTCGAGGTCTTCGCGGCCAATATGGGCGCGCGACGCTTCTATGAGCGGGCTGGCTGGCATCGAGCCAGCGAGTACAGCCGCGATTTCGCCGGCGCGGAGCACCGCTTCCTGCGCTATGAGAAGTCCCCCGAACGCGCGCAAGAGGCCCCCTGATGGACAAGCTCCTGATCCGCGGCGGCCAGCGGCTGTCCGGAACCGTCGATATCCGCGGCGCCAAGAATGCCGCCTTGCCTGCCTTTGCAGCCGCGCTCCTCTCCGACAAGCCACTGACCCTGCGCAACCTGCCTGATGTGGTCGATATCGGGACAATGCAGGCCCTGCTGGAAGGGTACGGCGTCAGCTTCTCCGGGCGCGCGGCGGATGCGCTGACGCTCAACGCCAGCGAAGCCGCGCCGCGGGATGCGAGCTATGACATCGTCCGCAAGATGCGCGCGACCATTCTGGTGCTGGGGCCGCTCATCGCCCGCTTCGGCCATGCCCGCGTCTCCCTGCCCGGCGGCTGCGCGATCGGCGCACGCCCGGTCGACCTTCACCTGAAGGCGCTTGAGGCCCTCGGCGCCGAAATCAGCGTCGCCGGCGGCTATATCGAGGCAAATGCTCCCGCCGGTCTGCGCGGCGCGCGCATCGTCTTTCCCTTCTCCTCGGTCGGAGCCACCGAAACCGCCTTGCTGGCGGCGGGCCTTGCCAGCGGCGAAACCGAGATCGTCAACGCGGCGAAGGAACCGGAGGTCCTCGACCTCGCCCGCTGCCTCGTCGCAATGGGCGTCAGGATCGAGGGTATCGGCAGCCATCGCCTGCAGGTCCAGGGCGCCCAGAGCTTCRGGCCAGCGACATATGAGATCGTCGCCGACCGCATCGAGGCAGGCACCTATGCGGTTGCGGCCGCGATCACCGGCGGCGAACTCGAACTGGTCGGCGCACGGCTCGAACATCTCGCAGCCGTCGGCGAAGCGCTCGAAGCCGCCGGCGTCAGACTCTGGCCGACCGATCGCGGGCTGATGGTGTCGCGGCCAGGCCGTCTCACCGGCATCGACATCATGACCCAGGCCTATCCCGGGTTCTCGACCGATCTGCAGGCGCAGTTCATGGCGCTGATGAGCGTGGCGGACGGTACCTCGCTGATCCGCGAAACGGTGTTCGAGAACCGCTTCATGCATGTCCCGGAGCTGGTCCGGCTCGGCGCCGACATCACGCTGAAGGGTACCAGCGCCATGGTGCGCGGCGTCGAAGCGCTCAAGGCGGCGCCGGTCATGGCGACCGACCTGCGCGCCTCGGTCAGCCTCGTGCTCGCAGGGCTCGCTGCCGAGGGCGAGACCGTGGTCAGCCGCATCTACCATCTCGACCGCGGCTATGAGGCTCTCGACCGCAAGCTCAGGCGCTGCGGCGCCGATATCGAACGGGTCGGCGCATGAGCGCTGTGGCCGATCTGTATCTTGGTGTCGATGGCGGCGGCACTGGCTGCCGCTGCCGGCTCGAGACCGCCCAGGGAGAGGTGCTCGGCTCGGGCATCGCGGGGCCGGCCTCGCTCCGTCTCGGTCTGGAGGCCTCGCTTGCCGCGGTGATGCAGGCAGCGCGCGGCGCGATGAGCGAGGCTGGCCTCAGCGAGGATCAGTTCAGTCGGGTCCGCGCCGGAATCTGCCTTGCCGGCATCGGCCGCAAGGGCATGCAGGAGGAGCTTGCAGGCTGGACAAGCCCCTTCGCCGTCACAGTCTTCGAGAGCGATGGGCTCGGCGCCTGCCTTGGCGCTCATGCCGGTGAGGACGGTGGGATCATCATCATCGGCACCGGCTCGATCGGCCTCGCCCGCGTCGACGGACGCGAGATTCGGATTGGCGGCTACRGCTTCCCGGTTGGTGACGAGGGCAGCGGCGCCGATCTCGGCCTTGCCGCCATTCGCGTCTCGCTGCGTGCCCATGACGGCCGGGAGCCGCAAACGCGCTTCACGACGGACGTCCTGGCCAGGTTCCAGGGCGATCCGTTCGAGGTCATCGCCTGGATGGACAAGGCCCACGCCACGGATTACGCGACGCTCGCGCCCCTGGTGCTGCGCCATGCGGACCTCGGCGACTCGCATGCCCGGGCCATCATGCAGAATGGCGCGGCCCTGATCGACGCCATGGTGCGCACCTTGTTCGAGCGCGAGGTGCCACGCGTTGCGCTGATCGGCGGCCTGTCCTCCGCGATGGAGGCCTGGCTTGCGCCCGATGTCAGGCGCAGGCTCTCCGCCGTCAGAGGCGATGCGATTGCAGGCGCGCTATCGCTGGTGCGGAGGCATCACGCGCCGGGCTGAGGCCCGTCATAGCCCCCGATGATGACGAGGTCGGACTGACCCGCCTGCGCCAGATGCTTGGTCGCCTCCTGGTATTCAGGCGACTCGTAGCAGGCGCGCGCCGTTGCCTCGTCCTTGAACTCGATGACGACGTTGTGCTTGCGTCCCTCGCCGCGCGCGAGTTTGTACTCGCCGCCACGCACCAGGAACTTCGCGCCGAATTTGGCGAAGGCGATGGCATTCAGGGTGCGATACCTGGCGTATGCCTCCGGATCCTCGACATCGACGCGGGCGACCCAATATCCCTTCGCCATGGCTCAGAGCCCTTCCACGACAACGAGATCGATCTCGCCAGCGCCTTCGCGCTCCTTGCGGGCCGCAGCATATTCCGGCGAATTCGCATAGGCCTTGGCCGTCTCGAAATCCTTGAATTCGATGACGACGTTGCGGGCCCGGCCCTCGCCTTCGGCCACCGTCATCTGGCCGCCACGCACGATCGGCGTACCGCCATACTGCTTGATCACCTCGGAGGCCTTGGCGGCGTAGACCGCCCAGAGCGTCGCGTTGGAGACCATGGCGCGACCGATGACATATCCCTTGGGCATTTCCAGCTTCCGTTCTTTGGTTGAAACCTGATCCGGCCAGACTACGAAGCCGCGGCGATCTCGTCCATGATCGCGGCAGCCGCCGCACGCGGGTCAGCCGCGCGGATAATGGGGCGCCCGATGACGAGATAGTCGGCGCCGACGCGGATCGCCTCGCCGGGCGTCAGGGTCCGCTTCTGGTCGCCGGCGGCACTTCCCGCGGGGCGAATGCCGGGCGTCACGATGACCATGTCGGGACCAATGATGTCGCGCACGATCTCGGTCTCGGCGGCGGAGCAGACGATACCGTCGATGCCCGCGCTGCGGGCCTGCTGGGCACGCAGGCGCACGAGATCGCGCACGGCGAGGCCGTAGCCGGCATCGCGCAGATCGCCATCATCGTAGGAGGTGAGCGCGGTGACGGCGAGCAGCTTCAGATCGGAGTCGGCCCGCCCCTCGACCGCTCCGCGCATGGTCTGCGGATAGGCGTGGACKGTGAGGAAGGTGACGCCGAGCTTGGTCAGGGAATCGACCCCCTCGGTGACCGTGTTGCCGATGTCGTGCAGCTTGAGGTCGAGAAAGACCTTCTTGCCCTCCGAGATCAGCTGACGGGACAGGTCGAGCCCGCCGGCAAAGGCGAGGCGGTAGCCGATCTTGTAGAAACTCGCCCCATCGCCCAGTTCGGACACGATGCGGTAGGCGTCCCAGATCGTCGGCACGTCGAGCGCCACGATCATGCGGTCACGAAGATCGTTGATCTTGGCGGTCATAACGCTGCGAACTCCTCAATCGATTGCCAGCCGTGCTGCACGATTCGCGTCGTTACGTCGAATGCGAAGAGATTGCCACCGCCTGCGGGCTGATCGCGCAGGCGCTTGATCGGCCAGCCAGACGTAGCGCAGAGCAGCAAGGTGCCGACCCCGCCATGGCCGACGAGCAGAATGTCGCCATCCCCCGCCGCGGCCAGTACGGCTTCTGTTTCCCGAACGATCCGCAACTGCGCATCGAGCGCACGCTCCCAGCCGCGAACGCTCAGCTCGGGATTGGCGAAGAACTCGTCGGCCACCTTCTCGAATTCCGACGGCGGCAGGAAACCCGTGGCCGACCGATCGTTCTCGTGCATGGCCTCGCGGATCTTGACGGTGAGGCCGAGCTGCTCCGCGACGCATTCGGCCGTCTCGATCGCCTTGCGCTCGGCCGACGAGACGACGAGCCGGGTTCCGACGAGCCCAGGCGCAGCCGCAAAGGCCTGGGCCCGTGCCCGGCCGATATCCGACAGCCCCCAATCGGGCACAGGCACGGCTGGATCAATCTTGACCTGGGGGTGGCTGAGATAGCGGACGACACCCATCACATCGGACCTTCGCACATGAACATCACTTCAAAGCCAGCACGAACATGATGGCGATCAGCGCAATCAGCAGATTCATCATCCAGCGATTGAGCACGGTCATCTGGCGCAGCTTGCGGAACTCGATACCGTCCTCCGGGTCTTCACCCGCAGCTCCAGTGGGATGGACAGCAAGCACCGGATGCGGCTCTTCCTGCCTGCGCCCGCGCTGAGACCAGCTCAGGCTCTGCACCAGCCCCTTGGCACTGCCACTCGTGCGACCGTCCGCCTCGATACCGAGATACCAGGTCACAGGGCCGCCGGCCGGCGGATCGCGATCGGCATCGCTGATCCAGAGATTGGTCGCCGCCGAGATCGAGATGGCATCGACCAGGCCCGCCTGCAGATCGCTCTTCAATTCGGCATAGACCGGTGCGGAGACGAAAAGATCGGCCGAAAAGGCCCCGGCATGCGGAGCATCCGCTTCGTCGTCAAAACCCAGCCTGAGCAGCATCTTGCCTTCGCCGGTTTCAGGAAGGGCCCGTATGCTCAGCGCGACGTGCTGAGCACGGTCCGCAAATCCGGCACGCCCGAGCCAATCGCGCCCCAGGGAGCCAAATCCGCGAAGTCTAGCAGCGGAACCGAGCGAACCGTTCTGGCTGGCATAGCCTGAGACCACATCGAGCGGCCCCGTTTCAAGAAGGAGGTGCCGGGCCGGGCTCTGTACGAACGCATTGCGCTCGCCCTCGATCGTCAATCGGCCGTCCGCAGTCGTAACGGCCCGTGTCGTCGCGTCCGATCTCATCTCGACTCTGCCCCCCGCCGGCCCCTTCTAGACCAGCGCGGAGGCAAACGAAAACCGGAGATATTCTCGCTCACGCCGTCTCGCGCGCAAGCTGGGCAAAGACCTTGGTCCAGACATCCGGCGTCTGCGCGCCCGAAACCGCGAGCTTGCCGTCGACAATGAAGAAAGGCACCCCGGTCACCCCGACCTTCTGGGCGTGGGCCTCGAGGCCGATGATCGTCTCACGCAATTCATCATTGGTGAGTTCGTCGCGAGCCGCATTTTCCTCGAACCCGAGTTCGGTCGCKATCGCCACCAGCGTCTCCAGATCGCCGATATCTCGCCCGTCCTGGAAATAGGCCTTGAACAGGGCTGCCTTCATCTCACTGCCGCGCTGCACGGTGGACGCGGCCGCGATCAGCATATGGGCCATACGGGTGTTGGGCGTACGCATGACCTTCGACCAGTTGAACGTCACACCACTTTCGAGTGCCGCTTCCGAGAGCCTGATCTCGATTTCCTTGCGCTTGCCGGGCCCGAACTTGGCATCGAGATAGCTCGCCCGGTCCGCACCTTCCGCAGGCATGTCCGGATTGAGTTCATAGGGCAGCCAGGTGATGGCGACGCGGTCGGTCAGGCCGTGATTGGCCAGCGCCGTCTCGAGCCGCGCCTTGCCGATGAAGCACCACGGGCAGACCACATCCGACACGATGGCGATGGGCATTTTCTCTTGCATGATCGCTCCTTGGCGATGCGCCGCGCTGGTACTCAAGCTGGCGGGTAGGAATGCTGCGTACCGAAACGGTCTTCAGCCTGCGCCTCGGCGCCCGGCATCTCGCAGCCCGAAAGGAAGGATGGACCGACCGGAATCTTGCCGGMCCCTCCGGGAATATCGAGGATATAGGTCGGCTGGCACAGGCCCGAAAGATGGCCTCGCAGGCTTTTGACGAGCGCTTGTCCCTCCGCCAGAGACAGCCGGAAATGGGAGGTGCCCGGTGCGAGATCCGGATGGTGCAGGTAATAGGGCTTCACCCGGTTCYCGACGAAGGCGCGCATGAGCGCAGCCAAGGTCTCGATATCGGCATTGACACCCTTGAGCAGCACGCTCTGGCTGAGCAGGACATGGCCGGCATCGGCGAGGCGCGCGATCGCGGTACGCGCCGCCGGCGTGAATTCGCGCGGATGGTTGGCATGAATGGCGATGTAGCTCGCCTTGCCGGGCACGCGCAGGGCGCGGGCGTAATCGGCCGTGATCCGCTCGGGGTCGACCACCGGCACCCGCGTGTGCCAGCGCGTCACCTTGATATGCGGGATCGCCGCCAGCCGCTTGGCGACCTCGCGCACGCGGCGCGCCGAGAGGATGAACGGGTCGCCCCCCGTCATGATGACTTCCCAGATCTCCGGCCGCGACGCGAGATAGGCCAGCGCCGCGTCGAGCTTCTCTCCGGCAAGCGAGGCGCCACCGGGGCCGACCATCTCGCGCCGGAAGCAGAAGCGGCAATAGACCGGGCAAGCATGGACGAGCTTCAGCAGCGCGCGGTCGGGATAGCGATGAACCACCCCCTCGACCGGCGAATGCGCGTCGTCTCCGATCGGGTCGGCCATTTCCTGCGGCATGGTCAGCAGTTCCGCCGCATCGGGGATKAACTGGCGCGCGATCGGATCGGCCGCATCGGACGGGTCGATCAATGCCGCGATCGCGGGAGTGACGGAAACGGCGTAACGTTCGGCAACCGCATCCAGCGCCTCACGCCGCGCCGGCACGACAAGCCCCCGCGCCACAAGCGCGTCGATGCTGCGAAGAGGGGTATGGGCGGTCATCGGCGTGTCCTGCCCGCTTCGGCTACCGGCGTCCAGAGCACGTCCTCGATCCGGCGCGCACCGGTGCAGAGCATCACCAGCCGATCGAAGCCGAGCGCGATGCCGGAGGCCGGAGGCATCGCATCCAGCGCTGTGAGGAAATCCTCATCGAGCGGGTAGCGTTCGCCGTAGATGCGCTGCTTCTCGTCCATGTCCGCCTCGAACCGCCGACGCTGTTCGGCCGGGTCCGTCAGTTCGCCAAAGGCATTCGCAAGCTCGACACCACAGGCATAGAGCTCGAAACGCTCGGCGACACGCGGATCGTCCGGCTTCGGCCGCGCCAGGGCCGCCTCCGAGATCGGGTATTCGCAAAGGATGGTGGCGCAACCGCGACCAAGATGCGGCTCGATCTTCTCCGAGAGAACCCGGCTGAAAATGTCAGACCAGCTGTCGTCCCCAGCAAGCCGGATATTGGCAGCCAGYGCAGCTGCGGCGAGAGCCTCTCGATCGGTCGCCCCGTTCTCCGCGATGGTCGCGAGCAGCTCGATGCCGGCATGTCGGACAAAGGCATCATGCAGGGTCAGGCGCTCGGGTTCGGCGAAAGGATCGGCGACCAGCCCCCGCCAGTGCAGCTGACTTGCGCCAGCGGTGCGGGCCGCCTCGGCCAGCAGAGCCGCGGCATCGGCCATCAGCGCGTCGTAATCCTCGCCGGCGCGGTACCATTCCAGCATGGTGAATTCGGGATGGTGCAGCGCCGTGCGTTCGCGATTGCGGAACACCCGGGCGAAATCGAAGATACGGCTTTCGCCGGCCGCCAGCAGCTTCTTGGCCGCGAATTCCGGGGACGTGTGCAGGTAATAGGGATGCACGCCCTCGGCATCGTCGATCAGCGCGGTCGCGAAGCCGTGCAGATGTGTCTCGTTGCCCGGCGAGACCTGCAGGATCGCCGCCTCGACCTCGATGAAGTCGCGCGCCTCGAACCAGCGTCTCAGCGCTGCCTTGATGCGTCCGCGCGCCAGCAATGCGGGCCGGCGGTCGGCATGAATGTCCCGCCGCCACCAGGGCGGATGTCCCTCGACCATCGAACCTCGGTTAAGAATCTCTGCAAGCTTCCGTTTCGCCCGCGAATGCGGTAGTTCCGCGGCGACGAAATCCGCATAGCGCGCGCGCTCGATGCGCACCAGCAAGGAAACTCACGTGGTCAAGGTCATCGCCAGCTCCGTTCGCAAGGGCAACGTTCTCGAACTCGACGGGCATCTCTGCTCCGTCATCTCGGCTGAGAGCTTCTTTCCCGGCAAGGGCACCCCGACGACGCAGATCGACATGCGCCGCATCTCCGACGGCGTGAAGATGACGCAGCGCTACAAGACGACCGAGCAGGTCGAGCGCGCCTATGTCGAAGACCGGGATTTCACCTATCTCTACCAGGACGGCGAACAGTACGTCTTCATGAACCCCGAGACCTTCGACCAGATCCATGTCGACAACTCCGTGGTCGGCGACACGGCGCCCTATCTGCAGGAAGGCATGAAGGTCTCTCTCTCGGTCTTCGAGGACAAGGCTGTCGCAATCGAGCTGCCGCAGCGCGTCACGGTCGAGGTTGCCGAGACCGAGCCGGTGACCAAGGGTCAGACTGCCTCGTCCTCCTACAAGCCCGCGATCCTGACCAACGGCGTGCGCACCGCCGTGCCGCCCCACATCGGACCCGGCACCCGCATCGTCGTGATGACGGCTGACGGCTCCTATGTCGAGCGCGCCAAGGACTGATGCAGCCCTGCCCCTGTCATCGACGGGCCAGCAGTATTATCGATAGTGGAACGGGCCCTTCCGGGCCCGTTTCGTTTTTGAGGGATCCTGCATCATGCCGATTTCCGTTCATGCCGCCGCCTTCGCGGGCATTATCCAGACCCTGAAGGCGCTCGACGCCATTCTCGACAAGGCTGTGGCGCAGGCGGAAGCCCGCAAGATCCAGCCCGAGGTCCTGCTCAACAGCCGCCTGGCGCTGGACATGCTGCCCTTCACCCGACAGATCCAGCTCACCTGCGACTTCGCCAAGAATGCTGCGGCGCGCGTGAGCGCCGGCGAGAACCCGAAATTCCCGGATGAGGAGAAGACCTTCCCGGAACTGAAGGAGCGGATCGCCAAGACGCTCGCCTTCGTGCAGAGCATCGACGATGCCGCCCTCGAAAGCGGCATCGGCAAGGACGTTACCTTCCCGCGCGGTCCGCAGCAGACGGTCACGATGACGGCCGAGGCCTATCTGACCCGCTTTGCCGTGCCCAATTTCTATTTCCATGCCACCACCGCCTACGCGATCCTGCGCGAGAACGGATTTGACATCGGCAAGCGCGACTTCCTCGCCGACGTCTTCGAGGCGTAACGCCTGATGGCCGCGGCTGTCTCGACGAAATCGGGCGACCTGGCCATTATCGGGCGCGCGGCTGCGTCGGACGCCGCCGCCATCGCCGATCTCTACCTCGCCGCCCGGGCTGATGCACTGCCCTGGCTGCGCCGAGTCCATAGCGATGAGGCAGTGCGCGACTGGATCATCCATGATCGCCTGGCGCGCGGCGAGAACTGGGTTGCCCGGTTGGGCGACGAGGTCGTCGGCTTCATGGCGCTCGACGGCGACGATCTCGATCAACTCTATCTGAAGCCCGGTCACTATCGGCAAGGCTTCGGCTCACAGCTCCTCGCCAAGGCCAGGGAGCGCAGCCCACAGCGGCTGCATCTCTTCTGCTTCCAGCGCAACGCACGCGCCCGCGCCTTCTACGAGAAGCACGGCTTCAAGACCATCGACATGAACGATGGCTGCCGAAATGTCGAAGGAGAGCCGGACATTCTCTATGAATGGCGGCCGAGCGCGTCATAAGCCCTTGAAATCGGGACAGCCCCTCCCCATTTGATGTTCACGGCGATGTCGAGGGCGTTCCACTGTCCTCCATCCTCGTTGAAGACGGCCATGAGCCGAACGTGTGACGCCGGATGTACGCGCGCCCGTTCTGGACATGGCCGTTGGCGTTTCCGGGGCCCGAGGGCCCCGGGACGCAGGTTTCAGCGATCCGCCACGGCAAGCTTCGCACCGAGTGCAACGAAGGCGCCGGCAAAGATGCGCCGCATCCAGGTCATCACCTGCGGCCGGGAGATGACGTGGTTGCGGACAGACGCTGCGAACAACCCATAGACCACGAAGACCACAAAGGTCAGCAGCATGAACACGCCGCTCAGCGCGAGCATTTCCGGCATGGGATTGGTCGCATCCGCGCTGACGAACTGTGGGAGGAATGCGAAGAAAAAGATCGAGAGCTTCGGATTGAGCAGGTTGACCAGAACCGCATCGATCGTCACGCGCAGTGCAGAGCGCGTGTCGACCTTCTGCTCGACCTGCAGGGCCCCGCGTTCCTGGAGTGTGTTCCAGGCCATGTAGAGCAGGTAGGCCACACCGAGATATTTGAAGATCTGGAAGGCAAGCGCGCTCGTGTGCAGCAGCGCCGCCAATCCCATGATCGCCGCGAGCATGTGGGGCACGATGCCGAGCGTGCACCCGAAGGCCGCGACGACGCTTGCGCGCGCGCCCCGCGAGAGGCCCGCTGCCACGGTGTAGATCATGCCCGTGCCCGGCGAGGCAACGATGATGAGGGAGGTGATTAGGAATTCGAGGCTCATGGCGGCGCTCCGTGCTATGCCGCCAAACTAGTGAGCTACGCCCTTACGTCAATCGCTGTGGCGCGCGCCCTCCACAACCTGTACGAGCACCGGGCGCGGAGCGCCTGTGCCCTCAATCCTGCAGGAATGGGTTGTTCTGCCGCTCCTCACCGAGCGTACTCGCCGGCCCGTGTCCCGGCAGGAACTGGACATCGTCGCCCAGCGGCAGGAGCTTGGCCTTGATGCCGGCAATCAGCGTCTCATGGCTGCCATAGGGAAAATCGGTGCGCCCCACCGAGCCTGCGAACACCGTATCGCCCGCAAGCAGGAAATGCGCGTCCTTCTGGAAGAAGGTGACATGGCCGGGCGTATGGCCGGGCACATGCTGCACCGAAAAGGCGACATCGCCGATCGACACCGTTTCGCCCTCGGCAAGCCAGCGCGTCGGCGTGACCGGACGAATGCCGCGCATCTCGAAGCGCAGCCCCGAAGCCGGCAGGTCGTCGAGCAGGAACTTGTCGGCCTCATGCGGACCAATGACCGGCACAGCGAGCGCATCGGCAAGATCGGCCGCACCGCCGGCATGGTCGATATGGCCATGGGTCAGCCAGATCGCGACCGGCTTGACGCCGAGTTCCTTCAGCGCGTCCTGAATGCGGTCGACATCACCACCGGGATCAACCACCGCTGCTTCCTTGGTGCGGGTGCACCAGATGACCGAGCAATTCTGCTGGAACGGAGTCACCGGTACGACGGCGACATTCAGGGGGGTGGCAGCCTGCTCGGTCATGCGATCTTTGCCTTTCCGTAAGGGGTGGGCACCTGCTCAGCGCGCCTTGCAGCGATTGGCGAGAAGCACCCGGTATTCGGAGATGGAGGTGTCCATCTGCGCGACATTCTCCTCGCGCTGCCGTCCAGCCTGGCAGGTTGCGAAGACGGAGCGCGCGCCCTGAAGATAGGTGACATGCTCGCGCCAGACGCGGCATTGCGTGGCCTGGTCGGCTGTGCCGGCAGATTGCAGGCGGGTGAGTTCACGGCGCATGCCGGCCTCGTTCTGGAAGAGATCCCGCTGGCAGTCCGCCGGAGCGCCAGCCCTCCCCTGCGCCAGGACGGGAGGCGCCGCGAGAACAAGGATCAGGGCAAGGCCAGCCGAAAGCCGCATCATCCGAGGTTCAGCTCCTTGAAGAAGTCGTTGCCCTTGTCGTCGATGACGATGAAGGCGGGGAAATCCTCGACCTCGATGCGCCAGACCGCCTCCATGCCGAGCTCCGGATACTCCAGGATCTCGACCTTGCGGATGCAGTCCTGAGCGAGGCGCGCCGCCGGGCCGCCGATCGAGCCGAGATAGAAGCCGCCATGCCGGGCGCAAGCCTCGCGCACCGCCGAGGAGCGGTTGCCCTTGGCGAGCATGACCATCGAGCCACCGAAGGACTGGAACTGATCGACGAAGGAATCCATGCGCCCGGCCGTCGTCGGACCGAAGGAGCCGGAGGCCAAACCCTCGGGCGTCTTGGCCGGACCGGCGTAATAGACCGGATGGTTCTTGAAATAATCGGGCATGCCCTGCCCGTTCTCGAGCCGCTCACGAATCTTGGCATGGGCCGAATCGCGGGCGACGACGATGGTGCCGGTCAGCGAAAGCCGGGTCTTGACCGGGTATTTGCTGAGCGTCGCGAGGACTTCGCTCATCGGCCGGTTGAGATCGACCTTGACGACATCGCCACCGAGCGACGCGTCTTCGACCTCAGGCAGGTACTTGGCCGGATTGGTCTCGAGAGCCTCGAGGAAGATGCCCTCCCGGGTGATCTTGCCCTTGGCCTGGCGATCGGCCGAGCAGGACACGCCAAGGCCGATCGGCAGCGAGGCGCCGTGACGCGGCAGGCGGATGACGCGAACGTCATGGCAAAAATACTTGCCGCCGAACTGTGCACCGACGCCGAGCGACTGCGTCAGCCTGTGAATCTCCTCCTCCATCTCGAGATCGCGGAAAGCGTGCCCCGAGGGAGAACCCTTTGTCGGAAGTTCGTCGAGATATTTGGTCGAGGCGAGCTTGACGGTCTTGAGATTCTGCTCGGCCGAGGTGCCGCCAATGACGATGGCAAGGTGATAGGGCGGGCAGGCGGCCGTGCCCAGCGTCAGGATCTTCTCCTTCAGGAACGCGATCATGCGGTCCTTGGTGAGGAGCGAGGGCGTCGCCTGGAACAGGAAAGTCTTGTTGGCCGAACCGCCGCCCTTGGCCACGAAGAGGAATTTGTAGGCGTCCTCTCCCTCGGCATAGATATCGATCTGCGCCGGCAGGTTGGTCGCCGTGTTCTTCTCTTCGAACATGGAGAGGGGCGCGACCTGCGAATAGCGCAGATTGCGCTTGTAGTAGGCATCGGCCACGCCCTCGCCCAGCGCCGACTCATCATCGCCATCGGTCCAGACCTTGCGACCGCGCTTGCCCATGATGATCGCGGTGCCGGTGTCCTGGCACATCGGCAGCACGCCGCCAGCCGCGATATTGGCGTTCTTCAAGAGATCGAAGGCAACGAACTTGTCATTCGAGGTCGCCTCGGGGTCGTCGAGGATCTTGGCCAGCTGGGCAAGATGGCCCGGGCGCAACAGGTGGTTGATGTCGATGAAGGCCTGTTCGCTGAGCTGGCGGATCGCTTCGCGCGAAACGCTCAGGACCTCGCGGTCACCAATCGTCTCGACTGTGACGCCCGCGTCGCCGAGCTTGCGATAGGGGGTCTTGTCCTCGCCGAGAGGGAAGAGATCGACATGCGTGTAGGCCATGAGGAACTGGCTCCGAAACAGGATGCGCCGCGGCTACAGCATGCGGCGCCGGTCATGCCGGCGTCATAGCGGCTTGCGCCCTCCAGTCCAAGCCCAGGCTTGAACGGTTCCAGTGTCAGGCAGCCTTCGCGGCGGTCTCCGCCAGGATCGCATAGATGGCGGCCGGGTCATGGGCGCGCCGCACCTGCTCCAGCACGGCCTGATTGCGCAGGACGCGCGCGACGCGGGCAAGCGCCTTCAGATGATCAGCCCCCGCCCCTTCCGGCGCGATCAGCACGAAAATGATATCGACGGGCTGGCCATCCAGCGCCTCGAAATCGATCGGCTTCTCGGCGCGGGCGAACAGCCCGACGAGCCGGTCGATTCCAGGCATGCGCCCGTGGGGGATCGCGATGCCGTCGCCAATCCCGGTCGAGCCAAGGCGTTCTCGTTGCAGCAGGGCCTCGAAAAGCTCGCGCTCAGGCAGCCCAGTGAGCACGGAGGCGTGCTGGGACAGTTCCTGCAGCGCCTGCTTCTTGCCATTGGCCCGCAGCGGGGAGACCACGGCTGCGGGCGTCAGAAGATCAGTGAGGGTCATGCGCCAGTCCATGCATGTCCCGTGCCGGGTTCTCACCCAGCGCCACGGGTCAGGAGTGATAACCGGGGCTACCGCCTGCCGGGGCTCAAGACAGCGAGGCCGGCGGGTCAATCCAGCCGATGTTGCCATCGCGGCGGCGGTATACGACGTTCATCCGCCCATTGCCAGCATGGCGGAAGATCACGACGGGCGCACCAGTGAGGTCAAGCTCGGCGACTGCATCACTAACGGTCAATTCGTGGAAGGATTTGGTCGATTCCGCCACGATAACAGGGTTGTCACCGCCAGAAACGGCCTCAGCCTCCTCGATTTCATCATCAGGGGCCGCAATCACATAGCTGGGGATTTCCACCCCGGAGGCACGACCATTCATTGCGGATGAGCGATCCTTCAACCGCCGCTTGTACCGACGCAACCGCTTCTCAATGCGCTCCGCCATCTTGTCGAGACTCGCATACGGATCATGCGCCGTAGCGGACGCTTCGAGTGTGATGCCGGAGGAGAGATGCAAGACCCCGTCCGTCCGGAAGGCGGTACCGTCCTTGTCGACGGTGACATGGCCCTGATATCCGCCCTCGTAATACTTGCTGAGGGCGGCGGCCACGCGCTCCTCGGCCTGGCCCCGCAGGGCCTCGCCGACATCGAGATTCTTGCCGGAGATTCGCAAGCTCATGGAGTGCTTCCCCTTCTTGTCGCCATGATCAGTGATCGATCATCTCACTGAGGTAAGGACGGGGAGTCGCCATTGTCAATGAGCGCTGCGGAATAGTCGCCGCCAGCCGACGGCAGCGAAAGGCATCCGATCGGGCTCACTCGGGCGGAGAAAAAGCCGAGCGGGTTCAGCGCCCTCCCAGCGCCATCGCCACCTTCTCGCGCCGACGCTCCATAGAGGACGGAATGCGCAGGGACTCGCGGTATTTCGCCACGGTGCGCCGAGCAATAT